>JAAEOA010000153.1 GCA_024223715.1 bacterium
CACAAACCGAACGAAGGCGGATGTTCAAAAGTCCTCCGGAGATCCTGATCACCACTCCAGAAAGTCTTAATCTGCTACTCAGTTCAGCCAGTGGCCGGAATGTGTTGATGAACTTGAAGACGGTTATTCTGGATGAGATCCATAGCATAATGGGAAGTAAGCGGGGCGTTCATCTGATAACGGCCGTTGATCGGCTTATTCTACTGTCCGGTGAGTTTCAAAGAATCGCTCTCTCTGCGACGATCAAACCTCTGAAGACGGTCGCAGAATTCATCGGCGGTTATCGATTGGATAAGAAGAAATACACTCCCCGCAAAGTGGAGATTGTCCGTTCAATCGTAGAAAAAAAGTATGATGTCAAGGTTTGTTACCCTGAAGAAGCTGCCAGTCAACCGCCTGAAGAATCCATATGGCATCCCCTGGTGAAGAAATTCAAGGAAAAAATCGATCACAACCGCTCCACCCTGCTGTTTGTCAACAGCCGACGATTGTGCGAGACCCTGACCTTGAAAATTAATCGTGGAGAGAGCAAGCCTTTGGCCTACGCCCATCATGGATCACTGTCCAAAGAGATCAGAAAAACCGTTGAGGAACAACTGAAAGCCGGGGAGCTAAAAGCGATCCTGGCCACGAATTCCCTGGAGATGGGCATTGATATCGGCTCACTCGATGAAGTTTTGATGGTACAGGCACCCCCCACCATCTCATCAGCGATCCAAAGAATCGGTCGTGCCGGACATCAGATTGGGGTCATCAGCAAAGGTGGAATCTACCCCACCCATAATCAGGATTTTCTGGAAGCGGCGATTCTGGCAAAAGCGATCGTTGAAGGCGATATTGAGGAGGTGAGGCCCATCCGTAACCCACTGGATCTTCTCTCCCAGATTGTAATATCCATGGTGGGAACCGAGGTTTGGGATATTGATCAGCTTTATGCTCAGATTAAAACCAGTACTCCCTACCATGAATTGAGTAGGAAGGAGTTTGATCTTGTAACGGACATGCTGGCGGGCAGGTATACCAACAGCAGAATCAGAGATCTGAAACCCAGAGTTTCAATCGATAAACTGGACAACACCATTCAAGCCAGAAAAGGGGCTTTGTTAGTGCTCTATATGTCCGGTGGCACGATCCCGGATCGAGGTTATTATCAACTGCGGTATCAGGAATCCAGTGCTAAAATTGGGGAACTTGATGAGGAGTTCGTCTGGGAGGCCACCCCCGGGCAGACGTTCAATCTGGGATCACAAAACTGGAAAATTGAGCGCATAACCCATAACGATGTTTTTGTGATACCCGCCTCACCCAAAGCGATGGCCACGCCCTTCTGGAAGGGAGAGAGCAGAGATCGGGATTATCACTTTTCCATGAAAATCGCTGATTTTTTGGAGGAGGCAGATCAGGAACTTAATGAAGACTCTTTTCTTGAAAAACTGATCACCCAATACAGCATGGAGACGCTTGCGGCAAAACAGTTATTGATTTTCCTAAAAAAACAGAAAGAGATCACAAAGTCAGACCTGCCTCATCGACATCACCTATTGGTGGAGATCACCGCTACGGGACCGGGCATGGCGCCGGGCAATCAGGTTGTTTTGAACACCTGTTGGGGTGGCAGCTTGAATCGGCCATTTGCCATGGCTCTGGATGCAGCATGGGAAAAGAGATTCGGTTCCAAACTGGAAATTTTTTCGGCCAATGATTGTATCGCTTTTCTGCTGCCTCATGAAGTGAGCGCTGATGAGATTCTATCCCTGGTGAACGAAGGGAATGTTGAAGAGCTACTACGGGAACGTCTGGAAGGATCAGGATATTTTGGAGCCCGTTTCCGGGAATGTGCAGGTCGCTCGTTGCTACTACCGAAGAATAAGTTAAACCAGCGGATGCCCCTTTGGATGAGCCGATTGCGATCTCAAAAGCTGATGGAATCTGTTCTGAAGTATGAGGACTTTCCCATTCTGCTGGAAGCATGGAGAAGCTGCCTGCAGGATGATTTCGACATCAGGAACCTTAAATTGATGTTGAATGAACTCAGCACTGGGGTGATCAGGTGGTCTGTAACCCGCACGGAACGTCCGGGACCGATGGCCCAAAGCATAACTACCGGGCAGATTAGTGAATATATGTATAAAACCGACCAACTGGAAGGGGCCAGGAGTTCCAGCTTGAACAGAGATCTCCTGCGGGATGTTGTTTTTACTCCGGGACTGCGACCAACCCTCTCAAAACAATCGGTAGAAAATTTTGAGTGCAAGCGGCAAAGACGGTTTCCCGGTTATTCTCCATCGTCGCCTCTGGAACTGCTTGATTGGGTAAAAGAACGACTGCTACTGCCGGAGAGTGAGTGGTCAGATATCCTCG
>JAAEOA010000154.1 GCA_024223715.1 bacterium
CTGGCTTTGCAAAAACAATAAACATAGAGGCATGCGGTTCAAACTGCAGTTCAACACTAGTTCTGCCATCCTTTATAACATACTCCGGCAGGTCGTGTTTTGTACCGTTGACGGCATCCCACAGCTCTGGCTGACGACCCGTTTGCCTGAATGTAATTGTAACGGCTTCCGGACGATCATTGCGGTTTGCAAGGAAGTAAAGATCAGTATCCGTTGTTGCACGATGGATATAATCGATATATGTTTCTTCCTGACCTGCAATCTCTATGTCTGGAACAATACCGTCTGCCATCAAAATTTCGCTCGGACTCTTGCCAAACACCACGCGTCCTTTTCCTACTTTGCGTTCAACAACATCCTTGCCGTCAAGATCTCCCCAAAGCGAGTCACCAATAGTGCTAACAACCTTATCGCAATTCGGATAATCTTTAAGCCCTGGATCGGAAACCGGTTTTGGACCAACAACGGTGGCACCTGCTTTTACAAGCGTTTCGATCTTTTTGGCAACTTCAACCGGCATGCGGTTTGCACCTGGCAAAACCAGCAGGCGATAACTCATGCCGTCTGGCAGTACAATTTTTCCATCCTCAACCGAAACGCGCTCAAGCAAAACCTCGGCGTTACAAACATCGTAATCGTAACCCTTACCAGCATTGTGTGTTTCATTTCTTGGCCCGACAAGATTAGGAGCCCAGTCGCCGTTGTAATACAAAACGTCGGCAACGAACAAACCACTTTGCAGCATGGCCTGGCAGCGATTAATGTAACTCACCCACGAACCTGCACCCATATCCCACCAGGTAACATTCGGGTTGAAATGCGTACCCGCGCCATACTCTAAACCGGGCTTGCCTTCGACAGGACGCTGACAAGTTACTGTATGGAAAACAAAATAATTGATGCCATCACAGAAGGCCTGGTCGGCTGAGGGCTTGAGGTTATCCGGGTAACCCGACCAGTGATTACCTGCAAAAGTAAAGGCTTCTGCCGAGGCAGTTGGCTTACCGTAAATGTGTGCGGCAGAGGCGGTCTGTTTACAGGCCAAGTATTCGCCATCCTCTTCAAATTGATGTCTAAACCAATACCCCCTCCAGAACTCGCCCTGTGGGAAATCTACACGTCCAAGATTCTTCAAACCGTCCATGCACATCGTACCAGACCAGCTTGGGCCAGCCGATTCGCATCGGGTCATAAGACCGTGTTCTCGGCAAAGCTCGTCGAATCGGCCATAATGTTCGTCGGCCATGCAGTCGGCAACGGTCTTGCGATAGTCATGCAGGAAACGGTCGGATATATCGGCACTGCCGACGACCCAGCCCTTAAAGACCGGAAGATATGGAGTAGGGTCGTAACCACGGTACTTCTTGAAATGCTTGAGCATGTTGTCCGTCCAGTTTGGATAACCCGCCTCGAAACTGTCGCTGCAAAAAGCTCTAAGCGTATTGCCGGCCAGGGTACCTGCTGCTTCGATGAGGAGTTTGGCAGTATTTTCGAACATCTGCTCAACACCTCCCCGGTCAAGAAAATCATTCTCCAGGCCTTCCTGACCTTGCAAAGGCACAGAAAGCATCGCACCAGTAGTTCGGTGGCCAGTACGGACAATCGTCCAATCACCTTCCGGTACTTCCCAGTTGAGCGTTCCGTCTGTTTCGAATTTCTCCGTAAGGTCTATTACATCTTTTGGATCGATCGGTGCGTCGTCCTCAGACGAGGTCCACTCACCAAGGGTTTGCAACATAACCGTATCAACCGATAAAAAAATCCTTGCGTCCAAACGGTTGCTTTTTGCTGGCAGGTCGTCCCGTTTATTAGGGCCAACCTCTCCATCAGCATGGTTTGGAGTCGGAAAAGCGACCACGGCATTATCACGGTAGTCAATCTCTTCAAACGGCATCTTTACGCTTTTTTCTACTCCCAACTGAGGCTCGGAATCATAACCATCTATACGCTCAGGCAACGGAAGTTCACCAGAAAATTTCTGCGGTCCCTTGATCGTTATCTGCGACTGAAGAAACCATCTGTTGGACTTTTCCTTTGTAATCCACGGCCCGCCCATGTTCCACCCGGGGGCGATATTTACATCCACCTTGATGTTTAAGCGATGTGCCTCTTTCAGCGCAAACTTGAATAACTCCATCCATTCATCGGAAAGGAACTCCGGACCTTGCGCCTCATTGGTTCCTTCCCAGTTGCCGGTGCAAACCAGCAAAACCGAACCCATACCCTTGGCTCTGAAGTTCTCTAGGTCACGGGTTATTGCTTGCTTGTCTACATTGGTATTAAGCCACCACCAGTAGCCAGAAGGCCTGGCCGCTTCTGGCGGATTGTGAAACGCTTTTTCAAGCCAGCTCTCAACCTCACGGTTCATTTTAGCGTGCTGAATGTCCTCAGCAGCAAGCGTGTACGTCCCTTCCAAAGCAGCTGCTGCACCAATTGGCATTGCCAGACCCAGAGAGGCCAAACCAGTATCATGAATAAGATCTCTACGGGTAATTTTTCTGCCCATACCCAATTCCAATTCCTTTTTCTTCATGGCACTCTTTCCTTTTTTAAGCTTAGAGTATAAGAACAAGTAATGGGTGACCCCATAATTTTCAACACCTCGCTCGCTTCTTCATGAACAAATACCACCGGAATATTTCTAGGGACTTTGGCATAGCAAAAATCAAGTTCTTTTAACTCGACTTTCAGAAACTGGTTGTATAGAAACATCAAGGCATTTAGCGCTGTTTTCTGAGTGCTGACGGCAACATTTCTGTCCACGGCAAGGTGTGTCAGAAACTTCTCTATATGAGTGGCATTCATATCGCGCGGACTTTTCTTATTGTGGTAACAGATGAAGCGCCAAACCCAACTGATATAGGTTTTTTCCGTGCTGTAGGACTTGTTTTGGGAACGGATAAACAAACGTAGCTGATCCAGAAACATCGGAGAGTTGGCTTTGATCAGTACAGGTATATCATCCATGATTTGGTGCATTAAAATAAAGGTGTATATATGTACAGTATAACCAGTTTTCAAAGGAGTCAAGCACGAAATCACCCGATCCAATCCACAAAACTCTGAAAGCCTGTATGTAGGCTTGAATCATTGTCTATTAAATCATTTGGTTAC
>JAAEOA010000155.1 GCA_024223715.1 bacterium
ATAGAAAGCTCCGGATGGCTCTTGGCGGCATAGCACAAAATGTCTTTGCCCCGGTTCATTTCCGGACACTGATATAATTCCATCGGTCGACTCCAGGGCCCCCAGGGATGGGAAGCAAACCGGGCGGCAATGTTTCGGGAACTGCCGTTTTCACTATAAACAACGATGAATTTTTCCAATGACGGAAGAAAAGACACCGAATATTCATTGGCCATGCCGGCACAAAGACGCTCTGCTTTAGTGAAATCCGGCGACCAGCTCCCCTTGACATAAAAACGCCACTGATCGAATTTTGACAATCTGTTTTCAGCCACCCGTGCCAGAATCATGTATTTGTGATGAAAGCCATCAATGACATCCTCGGTGGTGCCGTAAACATAAAGCCAGGGCCCTTGTTTCAGTACCCAGGACCCGAAGAACGTGTCGGCAGAAGAAGAAAAATTACCCCAGGGTATTCTGTGCTGGCCAATTTGCCAATGATCCGGTGGATCCTCGGGATTGGCCACATGCCCCAACCAGGTCCCGATGACTTTAAAACCAAATCCAGGGGGTTTCTCTGTTCGCTCAATTTGAACCAGAAAAAGATA
>JAAEOA010000156.1 GCA_024223715.1 bacterium
GCGCGAATTTTTTGTCATACCGCGAACGCGGTACCCGAAGGGTGCGTACTTAGCGTACGCCGCAATGGCAACGAAATGAAGTGCAACGCAGTCCCGCCCTGGCGGGATTTACGAAGCCATCAAGGTTAATATGTCTGTCGAATCCATGCACAAAGTCCTGCGTTACCGCTGGATCATTTTCTGGACACTGGCCCTTGCGTACGTGCTGGTTTACTTTCATCGGATGTGCCCGGCAGTAGTCGCTGTGGACATGATGCAAGATTTGAATGCCGGTGGGGGTTTGATCGGCTTTCTGGGCTCGGCCTATTTCTATCCTTATGCCCTCATGCAGTTGCCGGCCGGTCTCCTTTCGGATTCCTGGGGCCCTCGCAAAGCCATCACACTCTTTTTTTGCGTGGCTTTTTTAGGAAGTGTCATGCTTGGTTTGGCTCCAAATGCTGCTTGGGCCATCCTGGGGAGGACTTTGACCGGCTTGGGAGTTGCCATGCTTTTCGTTCCCACCATGAAGGTGCTTTCAGAATGGTTTCGGCCCCGGGAGTTCGCCTTCATGACGGGAATCCTATTGGCAATGGGCGGCATCGGGTCGCTCAGCGCCACCACACCCTTGGCCTTGATCAGCTCCTGGATCGGCTGGCGCATGTCTTTTGTCGTCGTGGGAATAATAACTTTGGTGTTGGCTGTTTTGGTCTGGAGTTTTGTCCGAGACCGTCCTGCTGACCTGGGCTGGCCGTCTTTTTCCGAAACCACTGAAGTCAGCCAGTCGCCCATCAGCCTAATTCAGGGAGTCAAGACAGTTATCTCCTGCCCCTCATTTTGGCCTGTGGCAATCTGGTTTTTCTTCGACTGTGCGGTATTTTTCTCTTTCGGAGGCCTTTGGGGCGGGCCATACCTAATGCAGATTTATGGACTTAGCAAAGCCCAGTCCGGCCATATCCTTTCAATGCTGGCAATTGGTGTAATTATCGGCAGCCCTTTTCTCAGTTACCTTTCCAACAACGTCTTTAAAGCACGCAAACCCGTGCTGATACTGTCCAGTATTGCTTTGCTTGGATTAACGGCCCTATTAGCTTTCTAC
>JAAEOA010000157.1 GCA_024223715.1 bacterium
CGTATTTTCAGGCAATTACTATCACTCAACTGTCGGAGTATTCTCGACCAATCCGTTCAAGTATATCAAGGAAATTCCGGTCGGGAAAAACCCGCATGGTACCGATGTTATCCCGGAAAGCACCATGGTTCTGGTGAGTGACAAACTGTCGGCAACCATGACGGTGATTGATGTGGAAAAACTGGCCGTCAAGAAAGTGATTCCAACTTGTGCCGGACCGTTGCACTCGGTGATGGACGTTTATGACAAAGATGGCGGAACCTACGAACCCGGCAAGGACAGCCCGGAGGGCCTGACTTCCAAATACGCTTACGAGAGTTGCTTTGTATCCGATTCCAATGTGAAAATTGATCTGAAGAAACTCGAAGTGGTGGATGAGATTCCGACCCATTACCGTACTGGTCATATTTCCATCAGTGCCAACAACGACTATGTTATAGCGCTGAACAAGTTTTCCACCGGTCTGTTCAACCCGACTGGCTTGGTCTATCCGGTGAACTTCGAACTTTGGGATGCCCGGGAAGAAAGCCCGACCTACGGTAAAACGTTGAAAATCGTGCCGGTGGATGGCGAACCTCACAACGCCAAGTCGATCTTTGCATCGCAGATCAAACGCTGGAACATGGGGCAAGCTGAAAAAGGTAACCTGATTACCAAAGCTGCCGTAGACATCCGCCCTGCCCACAGGGCTGAGACCAAGGTCTACATGCTGCCTAAATCCAGCGAAAAACCCGGTGTACGGATGAAGGACGGAGTTAAGGAAGTTCACGTCAAGGCCTTCAGTTATGGCTATATTCCGCGACAAATCCGCGTTAATAAAGGCGACAAGGTACGCATATTCGTCACCAACATTGACCGGGCTGCGGGTATCACCAAAAATCCTGATGTCACCATGGGCTTCCTGATTTACGGGCCCTACGGTCTGCGGACCAACCTTGACGCACCTCGCGGGGTGACTGCAGTGGCCGAGTTCGTAGCCGACATCACAGGTGAATACGCGATCTTCTGTTCACATTTCTGTGGCCCACTGCATCTGGAAATGCGCGGTTCGTTCTTTGTGGATGATCCTAAGGGTGAAGCTTCGAATCTGTCCGTTGGCGAGTATGACAAGGCGCAGACGCTTCCAGGTCTGGTTTCTGCTGATGAACTTGAAATTGCACCGCGGGCCAAGGGTCTGTAATTCGTCGGTAATTTCAAATGAATAAAATAATGCATCTCACCCCTCTGTTCAAAAAGAGGGGTGGGATGAAGCCATTTGAAGGTAGGCCTGACTTGCCTCCGGCGCACGCGAGTTTTTTAAAATGGTACCGGTTGATGCCAAACACCACCTCAGACTCCAATAACCAAAGGGTATAAATAAGGGGCTACAGATGTTACGAAAAAATCCGATAAAGGCTCTCCTGGTGGGATTGTTCGCTGGTTTGCTGATGGTTGCGGCTGGTTTCGCAGCCATTAACTTTACAGATCAGGAAAAACCGCAACCCGCCCTTTCCGCCGTCACTGTAGTGGAGAAATTCTACGAATATATCTCGGAAGCGAAGATAAG
>JAAEOA010000158.1 GCA_024223715.1 bacterium
CGTTAACCTTTGGCATTCGGGTTAGCCTGTGTCTGGCCTGAAATTGCCATTGTATTGTTACGAGGCCGCCTTTCTTGGAAAGGTGGCCTTGTCTAATGTGAATTTCAGGGGCCCAGGCAAAATCATGCAACTAAGAAAACACCTCTCTTTACAGCCTCCCTATTAGGGGTTATTTTCCAGCTTCAAATTGGTTTTTTCAGATAAGGGGAAGGTATATCGTCTTGCGAGTTTTTATTGCCGGTGGCACCGGTTTGGTCGGGCGCCATCTCATTCACAAATTGGTTGAGCGTGGCGATGAAGTAGTATGTCTCAGCCGAGATATCCACTACGCGGCGACAATTCTCCCCACTGAGGTTAAACTTATTGAAGGTCATCCGGTTATTCCAGGCGACTGGCAGGAAATCCCACGAACCTGCGATACGGTCATAAACCTGGCTGGAGCCCCGGTTTTTGATGGATTCTGGACTCAAGGCCGCAAAAGAGACATCCGACGCAGTCGACTTTCTTCCACTTTCAATCTGGTGGAAAGTGTGGAGGACTGCGAACATGCCCTTACATTTATCAATGCTTCTGCGATAGGCATTTATGGAGAAGGTGGATCCAACGCCCTGTCTGAAGTGAGCCAACCGGGTGAAGGTTTTTTGGCCAGGCTGGCCTGTGAATGGGAGCACACTGCCCGGCAGGCTGAGGCTGGAAATGTTCGAGTGGTCATGATGCGCCTGGGAATTGTTCTGGCAACCGATGGGGGTGCTTTGCCAAAAATGGTCAAACACTTCAACATGGGTTTGGGTGGGAAATTGGGAAATGGGCGTCAGTATTTCCCCTGGATCCATATTAAGGATCTGGTGGAAGCCATTCTCTTCACAATTTCCTGTGAGGATATTGCTGGGCCGGTTAATTTTTCAGTTCCCACACCTCCCACTCAGGGTGAATTTACAAAATCCCTAGCCGCGGCCTTGGGAAAAAGCGCCCATTTTCCAGTACCTCGAATGGTTTTAAAAATAATAATGGGGGAGCGGGCACACGCTTTGTTGCAAAGCCAGCGCGCGGTTCCTAACGTATTAAAAGTTAATGGGTTTCGCTTTAAGCTTGATGAGCTTGATGATGCCATGGCCGATTTGTTTTAAAGGTTGAAAAACAGGCGATGGCCAATTTTGCCATCGCCTTAGCCCACCACAAAACCATCCATAACAATATCACCCTTTTCAAAGCGGTCCAGGGACAGGCTGTCGATAATCTCGTCGGCCTGTCCGGTGGTAATGTACCGTGCCATTCGTACACCGGTGACCGGCCCCAGCATAAAGCCGTGTCCGCTGAATCCACAAATGTGGAAGTAACCATCCAGCCCTTCTACAGAACCCAGTATGGGACGATGATCCGGTGTCACGTCATACATGCCGGCCCATTGCCTCATCATGCGAACTTTTGCAGCCCGAGGGAAATATCCCATAAGAGCTTTGGCAAAGCGAACCGAAAAGCGAAGTTGGCTGTTGGTATCGAAGTCGGCCGGATCTTCCCAATGGGGCTCGGTCGCATCGCCAATGCCGCCAACAATTTCACCCCGAAGACTTTGGCTGAAATAAATGCCGTTGGAAATGGAAATCACCATGGGGTTCAAAAATGGTTTTAACGACTCCGACACCATAATTTCATGACGTTCCTGTCGGTTGGGCAAGGTTACGCCCACTTTGGCTGCCATGGTGCGGGCCCAGGGGCCGGCACAGTTAACCACCAGAGGTGTGGAGATTCGGCCCCGGTCGGTCACTACGGCGTGAATGCGTCCGCCGTCCGATTCAATGTCCTGAACTGTTGTTCGAATATGGATTTTTACACCCAGTTTATGGCAGGCCTTAGCGTATCCCCAAACCACGGCAAAAGGATAAGCAGTACCATCCTTGGGGCAGAAAGAGGCACCTTTCAGCTTCTCAATATTCAGGTCCGGAACCAGTTTGAGGCAGTCTTTGGGCTGTAGATATTCTGTCTCAATGCCACAGCTTTTCTGAAGCTCCACGGCTTTGTTCAGGTTCTCCAGATCCGATTCCGACTCGGTTACCATCAAATAACCGCCCTGACGGAAGAACACCTGATACCCCAGGTCGGCGCTCATATCTTCATACATTCGAACGCTTTCCTGAGCCAGCTTGATGTTCTCCTTGGTGGTCCATTGCTGGCGAATGCCGCCGCCACAACGCCCGGTTGAACCACTGCCAATGTAGTTTTTTTCCAGCACCACAATGTTCTTCAGACCTAACTTGGCCAGTTCTCTGGCTGTGGTCAGGCCGTTGATGCCGCCGCCAATAATGACTGCATCGGCGCTGCCTGGAACCTGTCCTTCGGACAAGGGAATCATGACTTGTCCTCTTCTGTTGCTGGGTATTCATGATCGGTCACAAGTGATTCAGATTGGGGCGTGCTGGCTGGTTCGGGTACATCCAGAGCAGCTAACTCGGCAAAGGTCAAAGGTTCTGCCGGGGGACGAATGTTGGTCAAACGCACTTCTTCCGGAGAAATGCCCCTTAAATTGGCCAACTCAATGGCTGATTCACTAAGGCAGCCTTTGCCCTGACAAAATCCGGTTCCAACGCCGGTGTAACGCTTTAGGCTTTCCAGTTCGGTAAACCCTTCACCGTAGGCCTGACGAAATTCCCGCAGGGTGACATCTTCACATTTGCAGAGAAAAACTGGAGCCCGGCTCATGATAATTCTCCTTCTGATGTGGTCTGGGAAATCTGGTCAGGCAAAGCTCCGGCGGCTTCTCCCTGAATTTGAATTTCATGGCCACCAGGGAGTTTGCCTGAAAAGGCGCCCATTCTGGTTTCTCGAGCCACAAAACCACCCAGATCAGGTTGGGCCGAAAGTTTGGTGCCCAACTGGTAAGGAATGTCGTAGGCGGGTTTGCCACGGCGGCAGATGACGGCAAAATCAGCCTGCAGTCGCATATGGCTGTGAGCGGGTCCCGGAGTGGAGGACATTGGAGTGAATGTGGCTTCAATAGCTTGAGATCCACGATTCTGAATTTCCGCCAACTCCAGACCAGTGGTCAATTGCCAGCCTAGGTCAACAGCAGCTGATACTTCCGACTGATAACCGGATTCAGTGATAACCAAATTAATTTTGGCCCCTTTGGATGACAACAGAGCCGCGCTCAACCACAAATCCATGCCGCCACCAATGACCAGAACCCTTTGGCCCTTTACTTCAAGGCCATCTCGTTGCAGCAGTCTGAAAAGGGCTCTTGGTCCCATAACACCTGGTGTATCGTTACCGGGAAACAATCCCAGAGAGTCCAGAGCGCCGGCATTCCAAATCAACCGGTCAAAAGTTGCGGTGAAAAGGTGGGTCTCATTTCGGAGAACCAGGCCGTTGGGACGATATCCGGCTACGGCCTTTAGCCCACCCCTGAATTGAATATTCGGAAAAGAAACAAGCTCATCCTTGGCAGCTACCAGTGCTTTGTGGGCCGAAGCAAGCACATCAAAACGTTCAATCCTGGTCGATGTTGACTTGGCCAGAGTTTCCAGAGCACTGGCACGCTGCCCGCCTGGAACAGGGTGTTCATCAATAAGAGTGACCTGATCGTCCTGGGCACAGGCAGCTTTCATTCCGCTAATTCCGGCGCCAATAACAATGCAACCCAGGTTGCCCAGGTTTGTGCTTTCAACTTTTTCGATTTGTGGGTTGTTGGATGCGTCAGAAACATCAGGAGCGGAGGGCAAAGCCAAGGTGCTGCGGGTAAGGTCAGGAATACGGCCCACTCCAGTCAGAGGCCGGATTTGATCCAGAAAGACTCGACTCAAAACCGCAGGCTGGGTGAACCACTTATAATAGAATCCCACCGGAAAAAGATTTCCACCAATGGAAAGGACTTTTTGCAAAGGAGGGCCATAAAAAGCACCAGCATCCTGTTTCTCCACAACCATACCCTGCTGAACGGGGGTGTGACAGGTGCGAACATTGGGAATGCCATCGACCCGCATCAGGCAGGACGTGCAATGACCACGGGCACAGCTCACACCCCGGGCACGGCCATACTTATGGGAGTGGGAGAGTTCGCGGATGCCGTTTTCCCAAAGAGCCACCGCTACGGTGGTATTGGGGCGGCAGGACAGGCTTTTGCCTGCAAAAGTGAAGGTCACCTGGTTGCCTGTGGTTTCGCTGGACAACTTCCGTCCTTTCGGCGGGGCCATGCTCTCCATTTACTGAATTCAGTCCTGAATACAGGCCGGAGGCAAGGGTGATGCTATAGCATGGAAAATTAGGCGGTGGCAGGCGGGCAGGCAAGCAAGATTTGCGGTTTCGGTTAGTTAGTTTTTGAACGCTTGCCCAGTTGCTCTTTGGAACAATGAGGCAAAGTTGAAACTCTGCTGTTCCATTACCCATGATTGCATATATTTAATTCATGCTTCGGGTGGTCTCCCAAAATTCGTAGGAAGGGGATTGGACCACCATCATTAGAAGACAATATTCAATGAGGTGGGACCATGTCCGACAAAATCAACAACACACTCGATCAAGTACGCCAACTCGCCCAGGAAAAGGGTGTTCAATTCATAGATCTGAAAATGTTGGATCTGACCGGTCGTCTTCATCACATCAGTTTTCCCATTGACCGCCTGACTGGAAACGTTTGCCGCGACGGTATCGGATTCGACGGCTCCAGTTACGGTTTCCTCAAAGTTGAAAACAGCGACATGGTTCTGGTGCCGGATCTTTCTTCGGCGAACATTGATCCTTTCCGCAAGCGTCCTACTTTGACCATGTTTGCTGAAGCTCGTTTGACGGATGCGCAACGAACTCCATTCCCACAGGATAGCCGCACCGTGGCCCGCAAGGCCGAACAGGCCATGAAAAATGCCGGCATTGCCGACCTCAGCCAGTGGGGACCGGAATACGAATTCCATATTTTTGAAGAAGCTGAATATCTGTCCGAAGCCAACGACAGTGCTTTTGGTGTGCGCAGTGGTGAGCGCTTCTATCAGAACGCATATCACGCTTGCAACCCCTTCGACAAGTACGACGATTTTCGCGATGAAGTGTGTGCCGTCATGGCCGACTTTGGCATTCCCGTGCGTTATCACCATCACGAAGTGGGCGCCCAGGGCCAACAGGAAATTGAAGGCTGGTTCGCCGATTTGTGCACCACCGGCGACCACGCCGTACTGACCAAATACATTCTCTTTAATCTGGCGGAGCAAAACAACCTGAAGGTCACCTTTATGCCCAAACCCATGCTGGACAACGCCGGCAGCGGATGGCATTTGCATCAGTTCCTGATGAAAAACGGGAAGAATATTTTTAACGATGACGAAGGTTATGCCGGACTTTCTGAAACGGCCATGTTCTACGTGGGCGGATTGCTCAAGCATGCCGATGCACTGTGCGCGTTGACCAACCCGAGCACCAACAGTTTCAAGCGTCTGGTCCCTGGTTTTGAAGCACCAACCGTGCGCACCTTCGGCCGCAGCAACCGGGGTGCAGCCATTCGCATTCCCAGTTATGTGACCGACCCGCAGTTACGTCGCATTGAATACCGCCCGCCCGACCTGACGGCCAATCCTTACCTTTGTGCTGCATCCATTCTCATGGCGGGCCTCGATGGTATCATCAATAAAATTGATCCCATTGAAGCAGGTTTTGCCCCTGAAGATGCTCCTTCAAGTGTGGGGCGACAGGCAGATTTCCTGCCCCGCAGCCTGCATGATTCTCTTGATGCACTGGAAGCTGACCATCAGTTCCTCATGCGGGATGATGTTTTCCCCGAAGCACTGATTCGTCGTTGGCTGGAAATCAAGCATGAGGAAATTAACGCCATCAACCAACGGCCTCATCCTTATGAGTTTTCCATGTACTTCGATTTCTAAAATGGTGAGGAACCGATGAAAGAAATAAAAGTTCAGACTCATCAGCGAACCGATTTTGTTGATGTCACCGCCGAAGTAGCCCAGGTTGTAAACGACCTGGGCTGCGTTGATGGTATCGTTACTGTTTTTAATCCTCATACTACTGCTGCGGTAACCATCAATGAAGGGGCGGACCCTGACGTGGTGCGGGATATGAGTGTAACTTTGGATAAGATGGTGCCTTGGAATGATGGGTATCATCATGCTGAGGGGAACAGTGCGGCTCATATTAAGGCTAGTATGTATGGGTCTTCGGTGCAGGTTATTTTGCGCGCTGGGAAATTGCAGTTGGGGACCTGGCAGAAGATTTGGTTTTGTGATTTTGATGGGCCGCGGTCTCGCCGACTCTGGGTTAGTATTTAAAAAATCAATCTATCAAGAAAGAATGCAGCCCTTGGAGTGAGCATTCATACCGAGGACTGCAAACTTACATTCAAGAATTAAGTTTTTGGCGATGGTGGCCTCGCAGATGTCGTAGCCAATTGGGCAGGATGCGAGAGATCAAAGCCATAGAGTTCGGGCATCTGGTTGAAGTCTGGGTCGTTTGGCATTTCGCTGAGGACGTCGAGTTGGTGACAAAGAGCTGTGTTCTCAAGAACCAGCGACATTCTTCTGGGCACAATCCTCTTGGAAAAAAAGTAACCCTGACCAAATCATTACGTATATCCAATCGCCGGCCCGATTCGCGGGCCGCATTCAATTCATTCGGAGGCTGTTATGCGTTCCATTCTGATTGTCTTTTTCCTCATTTTGCTGGCCATTTCTGCAGTCGCTTCTGAAATGGCACCAATTGAAACCTATACTCTGCCCAACGGTCTTACGGTTATCCTTCATCAGGACACGACCCAGCCAATGGTTACGATTAATACCTGGTTCCATGTTGGCTCCAAGGATGAGAACGAGGGGCGCACCGGATTCGCCCATCTTTTTGAACACCTAATGTTCATGGGCACAGAACGGGTTCCCGACAACCAGTTTGATATGCAGATGGAACGTGGAGGCGGGGCCAATAACGCTTCAACCGGAGTGGACCGAACAAACTATTACTCCTGGGGACCACGCTCCCTGTTGCCCACACTTCTTTGGCTGGACGCGGACCGGCTTGAGGGCCTGAGCAAAGCCATGACACTGGACAAGCTGAACCTGCAGAGAAATGTCGTGCGCAACGAACGGCGCCAGAATGTGGAGAACCAACCCTACGGTATTTCCGGGCTGATTCTGCCCAAGGCTCTTTATCCCGACGGGCACCCTTACCAGCATTCCATTATCGGCAGCCATGAAGATCTTGAAGCAGGAACCGTGGAAGATGTGAAGAACTTCTTTGATACCTACTATGTGCCCGGTAACGCCTCACTGGTAGTCGCTGGTGATTTTGACGTGGACGAGGCCAAGGGCTTGATCGCCCGTACTTTCGGGGCTGTGCCCGCCCGCCCGCTTCCTTTACACAAAACCGCACTTCCGGTCCAACTGGAGCGCGAAGTGCGCCGGATGGCCACCGACCGGGTGCGTTATCCACGTCTGTACCTGGTTTGGCATTCACCCGCGGGATACCAGGATGGCGACGCTGATATGGATGTCATTTCCACCCTTCTGGCCAGCGGCAGCACAGGACGACTTTACGAACGTCTGGTACTTAGGGAAAAACTGGCTCAGCGTGTAAGCTGCTACCAATACAGCAAACAGCTGGGTTCCGAATTCCACGTGGAAGTTACTGCCTCCGCCGGAGCAGACCTTGAACACATCAAACAGATCATTCTGGAAGAGATAGACGAATTGCGAGAAAAAGGGCCCACCGATGCCGAAATGACCAGAGTGCAGGCGTCCACTGAATCGGGTTTTCTGCGCAGCAAGGAGAGCCTTCAGCGCCGGGCCGATATGTTGAACGCTTATCGCAAAGCCTACGGCGAGGCCAACAGCTTTGACCGTGAACTGGCCCGTCGTCTGGCTCCAACCGCAGCTTCGGTCCAGCACTGGGCTGGCACCGTGTTGGGTGAGGGAAGAGTCGATCTGCGTATTCTGCCCGAAGGCGAAACAACTGCTGATGTCAGCCTGGACGACCGTCCGGAAAACCTGAGTGACCGTCCCGTTGAAACCAGTTCCGCCACCCGTCTGGAGTTGAAGAACGGTCAGCCCCTGTACGTGGTCAGTCGACCTGGCAGTGGTCTGTTCAGTGGACAAATTATTATTGATGGCGGCGAGCGGCTGGTGCCCGCAGAAAAAGCCGGCCTGGGTTCACTGGTGGCCACCATGCTCACCCAGGGCACTGACGACCTCGACGCCGCCGCGTTTGCCGATGCCGTGGCCACTCTCGGTGGTCAGGTCAGGGCAAACTGTGGCAATAACGCGGTCACCGTCGGGGTTTCGGGCCTGACCTCGCGGCTCGATGAGACTCTTTCCCTGCTGGGTGACGCATTGATCGACCCGGCACTTACCGCAGATGATTTTTCCCGTGAAAAGGATCAGGCCCTGGCGGCCATTGAATCGCGCACGGAAAATGCCAATCGAGTGGCGCAAAATGTATTGCGAGCCTCTCTCTTTGGCCACGATGATCCGCGGGGACGACCCGGTGGTGGTTTCGGTGAAACGGTTGAAAAGCTAACTCATGACGACCTGACCGACCTCCTGCCTCGATTGGTTACTCCCGAACGAGCCAGCTATGTCTTTGTGGGAGATTTTACTGCCAGGCAGATCAAATCGGCTCTGGACAAACATTTGGGTAAATGGAAAGGCGAGGACGATCGGGCCCCGGCCCTTCAACCGCTGACCGCACCCCAGCCCGGTTTCCTTCTGGTCGACAGGCCGGGAGCTCCCCAGACGATTATCATGCTGGGCCGCCCCGTCCCAGCTCCCAGTGAATCTGATCGGGTAACCCGGGACTGCCTGAACACCCTGTTCGGAGCCTCTTTCACCAGCCGTCTCAACCAGAACATCCGCGAAGAACACGGGTATTCGTATGGTGCCCGTTCACGGTTTGTGGAAGATTCGGGCCAATGGGTGCTGATGTCCTGGTCCGGCGTTCAAACAGCGGTAACCGGCCCAGCCCTGAATGAATTCCGAAAGGAATTTACTGGACTAAATGGCGGCGACGTCACCCACGAGGAACTTGAGAAGGCAGTGCGAACGGTACGCTTCGACCTCGAAAATGCCGGAGCAACCACCGGAGACATGACCGGACTGGTCGCCGGTTTTGTGGCCAACGGACGCCCGGTCGACGCAGTGAAACTTGACCTGAAACAAATTCCAGCGGTGGATCTTCAGACCATTAACGAGGTAGCAGCCTCTGGCCTGTACGCCTGGGACGACCTGCTGATCGTATTGGTTGGTGACCGCGAAAAAGTACTGCCCCAACTTAAAGAAGCCGGATTCCCGACCCCGATCATTGTTGACGCCGACGGAAAACAGGGCAGTTGAAGTTTTAACGGCCTGTGAAGGTTTTGGAAGGATCATTTGCCAGATTTGTTGGGCGCCGGTTTCCCCTGGAATAACCGGTGCCCGATCTGGGCCGGCAGACCACCGTATCCGGCTGGAAACCTGGAAGAAAATTTGGTTTTGTGATTTTGATGGACCAAGGATTCAAATGCCAAGGTCCAAAGACTAATTCGAGTTATCCGGAAAAACCAACTCTAGACGATCAAGAGTCGTCTTGGCAGTCAAAGTAAATCGTCCCACATGTCCCGTACTTTCACCCGGCCCATAAGTACTCGGCCGCAAACTCACAGTCCCCCGAAAACCCATAATTTTGCAAATGGAATCCAACTGGCTGTCAGCAAAACCGTAAGGCCAGGACAACCACCGAGGCTCACGGCCCACGCCAGCTAATATGTCCAGACGGCTGCCTAAAACATCGGCGGCAACTGCCTGCAAATCGCCTTCAAGGGCTGCCTGAGCCAGGTCAGGTTTATCCAGTTCCCATTGAAAAACAGAAGACAGGGCCAGACGATTATTATTATCCAAAACCACATCATCTTCAATGGAACTTGAATGCAGGAAAATCGGCTCGGCACCTTCACTGGTTTTAATTTTGTAGTGCAAATGCCGGGTATGAGAATCGATGATCAGATGAGACGAATCTGACATCTCTTTCAACTGATCCCAAGTGCAAACATTCAGACTGCTCCAACGGCTGCCCACCATTGCCGTCGGCACAAACAAATGAGCTCGGGCGTTATATTTTTTTAAAAGGGGCCAAGCGTGTTTGTAAACACTCAGGTCAGCGTCATCAATGGTTAGAACCACGGCTCGTTCAGGCAGCTTCTCGCCAGATTCCAATAAGTCTGCCACCTCACCGAGGGTCATCACCTGAGTCCCGGTATCCTGAAAATATTTCAAATGACGTTCAAATTCGCCAACGGGGGTGGTCCAGAATTCACGGGAGCCCAGCGCAGGCATTCCAAAAAAAACAGAGCCGAGAACTTTTATCATATAAGGAGCATCGAAGGAGCCGCGGAAGTAATGGTAACAAAGCACAGGTACGCCGGGGGTCACTTCGCCCACTTTCAGGTCTGCCAGTCCCGGCGGGTCCAACTGATAGTCGTGTACGCGGCCGGTGGGTAGAACATCGGGGCCACCGCTGGTGCGAACAACAATAAGTCCGGCTGCCAGCGATACCAATACCAGAGCTACAACCCAACGCCAAACGTTGCTCATTTTAGAACATCACCTTCAAATTCAGACCCACAAATTTGCGATTGTAACCACTGGCACTGCTGAATTTACTGCGGGAATAACCGGCATCCAGCGAGGCCAGGGTTCGGTCGCCAAATCGCCATCCCCAGTGACCGGAGAGACCTCCCACGGTCAGAGAATCGCTGCCCTGTTCCTGTTCCCGGCCAATGCTGCCGTCAAATTTGAAAATCATTTTGCCGCGACGGGTCTCCAGCATAAGGCGCCAACTGCCGTTGCGAACCCAATCGGGAGACCAGTAGCCCCCGGGGTAGGACAGGGAATAATCCATATAAGTAAGCTTGGGGCCGGTAATGATTTGCAGCTTGCCTTCACGCTTCCAATACAAGTGACCTGAACCGGCACGCTTGCTATTGCCGTCACTGTAGTCGGCCAGAATCCCAGAACCACCCAAAGTAAAATGACGGGCAAAACGCCAGTCGGCCGAGACGCTGGCCTGGTTAAAATCGAGCTGTTTGTCAAAAGCCTGAAAAGTTTCCAGGGCCATGCTGCTACCGCCAAAATCGAGGCGAAGGTTGGGCAGAGCAATCCAGGTGAGCCACAAATCGCCACCGGGTCGGGTCCATTCCAGTTTTTCGGTGCTGGCATTGGTAATCGGGTGCTTGCTGAAATAATGTTCCACCCAGCCATATGCATGGAAAGACCATTGGTGATTGATGGATCCCACCAAACCCATTTGAAAGCGGGGGGCCGCAACTTTGGCCTGGTCAGGCATTATGAACAGAGCCGCCGAAGGTGCCACCTGCAGTAGCATGTTCCCAAAAACTTCGAAATGACCCTGAGCGGTGGATCGATAAATATCCAGACCATCACTGTCCCAGCTGGCAGTCTGGTGCAGACCCAAATGAGTGGTGTAGTTGTCCATTACTGTCAGCAGAAAGTCAGAACTCTCTCGGCCAGGGGGACTTTCAGCAGGAAACTCATCTTCCACCGACCGAACCACAGCGTAGCCTTCGTGCATTTCATTATTCCACAGCAGGCTGCGACCTAAACCCAGGCGTGCTCCTCCATCTGAGCCATCTTCAGCCACCAGTTCCCGGTACAGGGCCACGGCTTCTTCCTGCCGGCCACTCCAGCTGTAAGCCTGGGCCAAACCCTTACGAATATCACGGTTCACTTCGTCAGGGTGAAGGGCAAGGTGTCGGCGGAAATAGAAAATGGCTTTGTCTGCATCTTCACGCCACAGCTTCTGGTAAGCAATTTCCTGAGCCACGGTCTGGGCCAGGCGTGCGTCATTTGCCAGAGCTTCAAGGTAGTCGGCCACAGCATCGTAATGACGATCATTTTGAGCTTCGCCGCGGGCTTTGGCCACCATTTCCCAGGCTTTGGGGGTATTGATAACGTTAGTATCCGGTTGAGCGGGTACGGCATCGGCTGCCAATACCACAACAGGCAACAAACCCACCAGCAAAACCACATAAATAACCAATTTAATAACCAAGTCGCGCAAAAACTTCATGACTACTCCCTGATCGGTTTCCAAAGCGTGTATTTGCGCTTCTGACGGTTAACATTCAGGCCCAAAGGCGTAGTTGTGACGGTGATCAGGGCCATCAATATCCAATAAATCAGGGGATAGAAGACGGCCACCACAAAGTATCTTGGCAGGTCATTGTCGTATCCCTTGTCCAGCAAAACACCGGTAATCAGCTGGAGGATACAGACAGTTGCAATGAGCATTCCCCAAAAGTTGGGAATGGGTGAAGCGCCAATGGGCGGATAACCCACCGCGTAACTAATCAACCAGACAGTGGTCAAAATCACATAAATATAAGCCCACACAACAGACATATTGGCTTCAATGAGCACCGGCCAGAAACGACGATGCTTCCATTGGAGAATTTCTTTCAAATGTCGGGTCAGAACCTGGCTCAGGCCCAGGGCCCACCTTCGGCGTTGTCGCCACAAACCATCCAGCGACTGGGGTACATTCATCCACATAACGGCCCGTGACTCGTAACGAACATCCCAGTGCCGCAATTGCAAACGCCAGGTCATATCGATGTCTTCGGTGGCCATTTCCGGGGAATACAGTCCCACATCAAAAAGGGCGCTGCGACGGAAAATCCCCACCACACCGCTCATGGTCATAATGCGCCCCCAAACCCGTTGAGCGCGTCTCATCATGGAAATGATGGAGGCAAATTCAATGGCCTGCAGCTTGGACAGGAAGCTCTCTCTATTCACCACGCGGGGGTTACCGGTCACTGCGGCGCAGCGAGGGAATTTGAAGTGGGGCACCAAGTTGTCCAGAATGTGGACATCGGGCACGGCATCGGCGTCCATTACCAGAATGAGTTCGCCCCGGGTCAGGGGCATGGCATCATTCAAAGCAAGGGCTTTGCCTTCATTTATCTTTTTCCGCACCAGACGAATTTTCGGATGACTGAGAAACGGCTCAATTTCCTGAAGAGTCTTGTCGGTACTGCAGTCGTCAATAACCACAACTTCAAAGTTTGGATAATCGACTTCCAGCACTCCGGCAAGGGTTCGGGCAATGCTGGACTCTTCGTTATATGCAGGAATAATGAAGGTTACCAAAGGCTTCTCTTTCAAATCATAAAACAAAGAAAAAGCACCCTCTTTTCCTCCTTCCCGCCGGCGATAAAAAATAAGGGAAGTAAAGATCCACATGACCGATGAAATGAGCGGGTACCAGGCAAAATAAACCAAAAGGGTTTTGTACCCGATGGAATTCTCAAAATCCACAATTATACTGTAGAGATCCATTACAGACCTCCTTGGCCAACGGAATAACACTTTTTACCCAGATACTCATTTTCAGGGTCAGCTGCTTGTTCTTCTTCAGTGGGAGGCACCAAATCAATGTCGATAACCGAGGCTGCCTGAAGAACTTCTATATTCGGGCCCTCGATGGGACGACCAATGGTATCGAAATCGAAGGGCTCGGGGACCGGCGGAGGAGGAGTGCTGCGCCGATTGCGTCTGGCCAGGCGTTTGTTATGGGCCACCCACCACAGGGTCAGTCCGACTCCCACAACAATAACCACCGCCAGAATCCCAAGGGCCTGAACAGTTTCCTGGCCAATTTCCCGATTGCTCACTACATACCAGTAGTAACCAAAAAGGCACCACATTAGCAGCGAAATCACTACATGAAAAACATGTCGCATGGATGGTACCAAACCTTGGGCTCGGCCACTTGGAAATGGCCATTCACCGGGCGAGAGGTTGACCTTACAACCCGCGCCGCTTACTTTCCGAAATTGTCTACTGTTGCATTTGCCTCAGATGCTAACCCGGTGTTACCTTGTGTTTTCGGCCGGGATAGGCCCAATTGAAGCAAAATGATCATACACGTGAATGGAGTGAAAGTGAAAGCAAAAGAAATACGGTCCCGTTTTTTGGAGTATTTTGCCAAAAAGGGTCATCAGGTTGTCAGTTCCAGTTCCCTGGTTCCTTTGGACGACCCTACTCTCATTTTCACCAACGCAGGCATGAATCAGTTTAAAAGTGTATTTCTGGGCCTTGAACAGCGCGATTACGTGCGGGCGACTTCTGTACAGAAATGCATGCGTGTCAGCGGGAAACATAACGATCTTGAAGAGGTTGGCAAGGACGCACGTCACCACACTCTTTTTGAGATGCTGGGCAACTGGTCTTTTGGCGACTATTACAAGGAAGAATCTATTGCCTGGGGCTGGGAATTGCTCACAAAGGTCTACAAATTGAATGCCGATCTTCTTTGGGTTTCCATTTATAAAGACGACGACGAAAGCTTCAAAATCTGGACCGAAGATATCGGTTTCCCCGCCGAGCGCCTGGTCCGTTTGGGTGATCTGGACAAAGGTGACGACGAAAATTTCTGGTCCATGGCCGATACCGGCCCTTGTGGTCCCTGCACCGAAATCCACTACGACCAGGGCGTAGCCATGAAGTGCGACCATCCCGATGGTTGCCAAGTGGGCGTCTGCGATTGCGACCGTTGGCTCGAATTGTGGAACCACGTATTTATGGCTTTTGACCGCCAGGAAGATGGTACTCTGGTTCCACTGCCTATGCAGAGTGTCGATACCGGTTTGGGCTTTGAACGACTGGCTGCTGTCATTCAGGGCAAAAAGAGCAATTACGATTCTGATTTGTTCACTCCCCTGGTGGCCAAAGCAGCCGAATTGAGCGGGAAAAAGCCTGAAGGCGAAGACAAAATCAGCATGCAGGTCATTGCCGACCACGCCCGGGCAGTTGCTTTCACCATTACCGACGGCGCCATGCCTTCGAACGAAGGCCGTGGTTATGTGGTGCGCCGCATTTTGCGCCGTGCCGCCCGTCATGGGCATTTGTTGGGTATGGAAGAGCCGTTTCTCTGGAAAGTCAGTGAATTGGTCATCGATGAAATGGGCGATGCTTATCCTGAACTGGTTGAACGCAAAGATCGCACGCTGGCCACCATTCGAAAAGAAGAAGAGCGCTTTGGCCGCACCCTGCAATCTGGTTTGGCGGTTTATGGTGAGTTTAAAGAAGCCATGAAGAAAGAAGGCCGGACTGAGCTGACCGGTGAAGAGTCCTTCAAACTGCACGATACCTTCGGCTTCCCAGTGGATCTGACGGCCGTTGTTGCCGAAGAAGATGGCTTCACCGTTGATCGCAATGGTTTTGCTCAATGCATGGAAAAACAACGGGCCCAAAGTGGCAGTGACCGGGTGTTCAAAGCGGGTCTCGGAGTTTGGCAAACGCTTAAGGATAATACTGATTTGGCCGGTTACACCAGTACATTCACTGGCTACGATCGTCTGTGCGATTCTGCTTCTGCGGTAGCGGTCAGGGTTGCGGGCAAAGACAGCAATGACAATGACCAGAGTCAAATTCTCATGGAATCAACTCCCTTTTATGGCACCAGCGGTGGTCAAATTGGCGACATTGGCACTATTACCCTACAACCGGCCGGTTTGGAAATCACCGTCACCGGCTGTGAAAAAAGCAGTGAAGGAAATGTTCTAACCATAGCCGAACCAGCTGACAGCCTGATCGAAAAACTCAAAAAAACCGATTCAGTTCAAATGCAGGTCAATGCCACACACCGCCGTGATGTGATTCGCCACCATACAGCGACTCATCTTCTGCACGCCACTCTTCGGGAAGTCCTTGGTGATCACGTGGAGCAGGCAGGAAGTGAAGTTACCGCTTCGCGTCTGCGTTTTGACTTTCGCAATGATGAAGCAGTAAAAAGAGAAGAAATCGCGCGCATTGAACAAATTGTTCAACAGAAAATTATGGCCGATTTTGCCGTCAACACTCACGCGGAAATTCCCCTGCAGGAAGCCCGCGAAATGGGAGCCATGGCTCTGTTCGGCGAAAAATATGGCGATACGGTTCGGGTTGTGGAAATTGTACCCGGTGATAATAACATCACCCAAGACGCCAAGGGCCCGAGCATTGAACTTTGCGGGGGAACCCACGTGGCTGCCACCGGAGCCATCGGTCCTTTCCGGATCCTGTCCGAAAGCAGTGTCTCAGCTGGTGTGCGGCGCATTGAAGCTGTAGCCGGCAATGCGGCTTTGGCCACAGTTCAAGCCGATCAAAAAGAGTTAAAATCGTTGGGTACGGTTCTTCGTCCCGATGGTGGCAGTTACACCGATCAGGTCCAGGTTCTTCTTAATGAACGACAGGATTTGCGCAAGGAGCTGGCCAAACTGCAACAGGCCTCGGCAAAAGCATCTCTTGAAGATGTGCTGAATGCACCCCGGGATGTGGCTGGCTACAAGGTTATCAGCGCCCTGGCACCGGCCTCGGACAAAGGCGCCTTCATGCAATTGGGTGACCATGTGCGGGACCGCCTGGGTGAGAACGGTGTGGTTATTCTGGCTGCCGATCTGGATGGCAAATTTACCCTGTTGGTCACTGTGACCCAGGACCTTGTGGATAGTAAAAAACTCCACGCTGGAAACCTGGTCAAAACGCTGGCTCAGGCAGTGGGTGGACGCGGGGGTGGACGGCCGAATATGGCTCAGGCCGGATTACCCGACGCGGAAGCCCTGCAGAAGGCTCTCGATATGGTTGATGAAGTGCTGGCTGCCCAATAAGGAATTGAGGGTCTGCATTATTCGAGGGATTATTGAGCGTCTTATTCAACCAGCGTAAAGCGCAACACTCCAGCGGGCCTTCCATTCAGGAGGGCCCGCAGCATATAAGTACCGCTGGCCAGGTTTCCGGAATCCCAAGGGACAATGGTGATTCCTGCCGGTGCCAGAAGTTCGGGCGCTTGCCAAACTTTATAACCCCGCACGTCAAAAATTTCTAATTTCAAAGGAGCTTGCTGTTTTAATTCCAGGCGGAATTCAGTGTGCCCATTAAAAGGCGAAGGAACTGCTTTCAAAGTTTGAAGCCGGGCCAAACCAGGGCCCTGATCAATAGCCGACAAATATTCATCCTGTTCTTCAATACCATCTACGGCAATCCAGCCCTCGTCGGCCAAATCAACAACAGCCAGTTTGACAAATTGACCGTGCCAGAGACTGACATCCCAGAATCTTTCCGTAAGAGCAGTTTCTCCGAGTGAATGCACCTGATCCAGAATCTGGTCTGTAGTGGCATCAAGCAAAGCCACATAACAATCATCGGGATGGAAGCTGCCAGCCAGCAACAAGCGCAGGGTTCGACCCCGGAGCAGGAACTCTTTGCTCTCAATTTTTCCGGTGGCGGAAGAACCCAGAGTATCACCAGGAGAACCCATGCCACTTAAAGGACCCGAATAGTTTTCCCTGCTGTTGAACCAACCATGACCTTCAGGAAAAGAACCGGCTTGCATACGCCACAGGGCGTTGTCTCTGAAAGTGGCTCTTGGTGTTTCAAAATCCCCTTGGCCCTCAAGCCATGAGTCAGCCAGGTCAGGGGTTTGATAGACCTCCGCTGTGAAGCCATTATCAGTGTATCGCAGGCTGTCAAAACGTACGGTTACGAACCAGGAATCATCGCGCGGGTCCTGACCTTTGGCTAAACGAGCGTACACTTCGGCTCTGGCATCGCTGTCAAAACGAATGATTTCCGGAGCCCAACCGGCGTCGATAAATTCTCGTTCATGCATGGTCCAGTAGTTTGGATCTGAAGCCACCATATGACTTGTGGCATGATGGTCAACGTTGGGATCCTGCTCAACAAAAAACAAATGATGCCAACCGTCGCGAACATGATACTGAACACTTTCAAAATCATTGGCCCGACCGGAGGTGCCGTCGTGTTCAAAAAAGACTCCACCATCGGACCATTCAATCAAATTGGATGAGGTGGCCCGATGCACAATGGCCCTGCGGTATCCGGGGTAAGTGCCCAGCCGCAATGCGCAAGTGGAAAGCATGTTCCACTGTTGGCCGTCGTGAAAAACAAAAGGGTCCCGGAAAGAACTCCAGTTCACATCGGCGTCCCAGAAATAGATTTGGTTGTCTGGTTCAAAAACGGGGTTGGCCGCACTTTTTTCCCAGTTGTGCAAATCATGGGACCAGGCGAGACAGGCCCGTTGAACCATGCCCGAAGCCACTCCGGTGTAAAGCATGGCCCAGCGTTCGCTGGCAGGGTCAAAAACCACATGGGGGGCCCACATGGCTGTTTCGTCGTACCAGTCAGGTCCACTGGTCAGCACTGGACCGTCAATATTCCATGATTTCAGGTCTTCTGAGGTGGCGTGCCAAATGGTGTCGGCCTGGGCTGGATGGGGTGTCTGCTGAGCGATGGTGTGGTAATAAAGGTGGTATTGGTCGTTGTGGCGAATGAGGCTGAAATCCCAGATTTGGCGTTGGGGGTGCACCAGATAGGGTGTTTCAAAATCAAAGTTCTCGAGGGCGATAGCAGGAAGAGCGCAGCACAAAAAGAAGGCAGCCATATAGCTGTGAATAATTAAGGATATAATTCTGGTCTGCATTTTCCTGCTGATTCCCGCGTGATTTTATGACCTCGGCCAGAGATGTTGGCATCAATTGGGTGACTCATAAGTATAGCACAATTTGACTTCCTCATTTTTTTTGGAGCTTTTTTTTGGCCGAAGGGTATGTAATAGATATGGTGAAATCAAACTCAACAGATCTTAGCTGGGAGACTCCAATGAAAAATCTTATTATTTCCCTCAGTGTTGGCTTGCTGTTTTTAATGGCTGGCCCTTTATCGGCGCAGGAAGAAACCACAACCACCCGGGAAGACCAGACCGGTCTTTCGGTAACAATTTATAATCAGAATATGGCTTTGATAAAAGACCAGCGCACTGTGGAGGTGCCCCAAGGAACACATGTTCTGGCCTTCCGTGAAGTCAGCGGTCAAATTCAACCGGAGACGGCGCTGCTGGCTGCAGGCAACCTGAGCATTCTGGAACAGAATTTTGAGTTCGATCTGCTCACTCCCCAGGCTTTGCTGGAAAAATATGTTGGTCGTCAGGTGAAGGTTCTTAGCACACATCCCACAACGGGTGAAGAAACTCTGGTAGATGCCAAAGTACTCAGTGCCCAGAGTGGGGTAGTGCTGCAAATCGGCGACCGTATTGAAACCGGTGTTCCGGGCCGCTTGGTTTTTCCCGATGTACCGGACAACCTACGCGACCGTCCCACCCTGACCATGCTGGTCAATAGCGATACAAATAAAAAGCAGGATGTGGAACTCAGTTATTTGACCGGTGGCCTGAGCTGGAAAGCAGATTACGTAGCCGAGTTGAATGCTGATGACAGTGCCTTGAATTTAAGTGGCTGGGTAACTTTGAATAATCAGAGTGGTGCCAGTTACTACAATGCTCAGTTGCAACTGGTTGCCGGTGATGTTCACCGGGCTCCTCCCGAATATGGCCGGGGGGGGCGCATGTACAAAGCAAGCGAAGTCATGTCATTGGAGATGGC
This sequence comes from bacterium, assembly GCA_024223715.1. Lineage (GTDB taxonomy): Bacteria > Krumholzibacteriota > Krumholzibacteriia > LZORAL124-64-63 > LZORAL124-64-63 > LZORAL124-64-63. Next base: position 19,415 of record JAAEOA010000158.1, read on the forward strand.
CGATAATGCCATGTCCGAAGAGCAAATGTTTGAATACCATCTGTACACTTTGGGCCGTGTCACGACCATTAAAGACAATCAGAGCAAACAGGTGGCCCTGATGCAGGCTTCGGATGTTCCTTGTGAAAAAGAGTTCCTTTTGGCGGGAAATTCCTTTTATTACCGAAACAGACTGAACGAACATGGTGAGAAACTGAAGATTGCTGTTTTTGTATCCATCGACAATAAGGAGAAAAACAATCTGGGCATGCCTTTACCCAAGGGTATTATTCGGGTTTACAAAAATGACTCTCAGAGTCGGTTACAATTTGTGGGCGAAGATCGCATTGATCACACTCCCGAAAACGAAACCATTCGCCTGAAACTGGGCGACTCGTTCGACGTGACGGCCCATAAAAAGCAAACGGATTTCAAGAAGATTTCAGGGTCCTCGCGCGATAGTTATGTGTATGAATCGACCTACAGTATTGAAATCAAAAACGGGAAAGCGGAAGATTTGACAGTAAAGGTTCTTGAGCCAGTTCCGGGTGATTGGACAATTCTCCAAGAGTCTTTGAAACATAAGAAGGCCAGCAGCAATTCGGCGGTCTGGCAGGTACCGGTTAAAGCTAAGGGGTCGACTACTTTGACCTATAAGGTTCGGGTTACGTATTGATCATTTGCTTGGCTAGTCCAGGAGGTTGCCCCACGGCCTCCTGGATTTCTTTGCTTCGAACCAGTAGGGTTATGCCATGAAGTTTCAGGACCAAATGGAATTCCTTGCTTTTCGCGCCCTCATAGGTGGATTGCGTTCCTTGCCCTATAATAAGGCCCAATCATTACTGATCCACCTGGGCCAACTGACTGGCAAAACCCTTCGAATCCGCCGTTCCACTGTCGAAACTCAACTTAAAACAATTTTTCCCAATGAAGCCTCACAGAGGCTTGATTCCCTGGCCGATCTGGTATACCATAATCTGGCGTTGACCGTAGCGGAGACCTTTTGTGCCGATTCCGCCCAACTGGTCAAGGCTGTCCGTGTAACTCCCGGTTGGGATGAAATGGACCAGGCTTTGTCCAAAGGGCGCGGTGCAATCGTCGCCACTGGTCATCTCGGCAATTTCGAACTCGGTGGAGCTGTCCTCGCCAGGCGCTACTCGTTGTTGGATGTTGTTAAATCTCAGCGCAATGTGCCGTTTGACCGGTACTTGGAAACCATGCGCTCGGACCGGGGTATTCAAACCGTGCCCATGCAGAACAGTGCTCCGCGAATTTTGCGGCATCTGCGGTCCGGTGGCCTGGTTTCTCTATTGCTGGATCAGGATGCAGGGGACCGGGGAATGACGATACCTTTCCTTGGTCAACCGGCATCTACTTGGCCGGGGGTGGCTCGTTTTTCCATCCGCACTGGGTGTCCTGTCATTCCCATGGCCTTGATTAGAGATCCGAATTCTGGTCAAACAATCAGCCATGAGCTGAAAATTTCATCGCCTCTTTGGCCCGACGGTTATTCTGATCGGCCTGAAGAGGTGCAAAAGTATTTACAAAATATTTCCGCTGCCGTGGAAGCTTTTATCCTGGAAAATCCGGAACAATGGTTCTGGGTGCATCGGCGCTGGAAAAATGGAAAAGGCGAGGTTAAGTATGGGGCAGGGACGAAACGACAATGATCATTCATTTGAGACGTCCGGGCATTCCTCCGCTCTGTCAGCACAGGGGTGGGAAACTGTATTCCGCACCGCCCAGACTCCTCTCTTTGTTGAAGATGTCTCCTTGGTAATGGCGGCCATTGATGAGGTTCTCGCTTCGGGGACCGAAGATTTCCCCACCTGGATCAATGCTCATCCCGAATTCATTATTGCCACAATTCAGAATACCAAAATTCTTGATGCAAACGACTTGGCCATTGAAATGGCCGGGGCCAAAAGTAAAGAAGAACTGCTTCATTCTTTGGAGCGCATGATTGTTCCCGAAACCCTTGAGAGTTTTAAAGAAATTCTCATTGCGATTGCAGCCGGGGAAGATATCTACCAAGGCGAGAGCCAGTACTGCGCCCTCGACGGTCGAATTTTTTACACTATGAACCGAGCCATCTTGCCCAAAAAAAAGGCCGATGGAACTTACGACCCTATGGTTTTGGCCACTCACGATACCACCGATCTGCGACTGGCCAGAGAAGAATTACAAGCCACCGCGGGCCGCTATCAGGTTGTGGTGGAAACCGCAACCGACATCATTATTTGCCACGATCTTGAAGGCAGGATTCTGTTTACCAATCAGGCAGGAGTCGATATTTCCGGTTGGACGAGGAAAGAATTGGAAATGGCCAACATCAGAGACTTCATCCCTGAACGCCTGCAGCCCATGGTTGATGAGTTACAAAAAATGAGAAATCAGGGTTTTTCCGGCACCAATATTTTTGAAATCCCGGTCCTGCATCATGATGGTCGGGAAATTCCCATGGAAATTAAAACTTCCCTCATTCCCGGCGGCTTAGATCAGACACCCCAGCTCTTGTCTGTTATGCGAGATATTTCAAACCGAAAAGCCATGGAAAACCGGGCCATCAGTTACCATAAGAGTGAAAGTCTGGGTGAATTGGCGGGTGGCATTGCTCACGATTTTAACAACTTGTTGGCCACCATTATGGGAAACGCCGAACTGATGAAGAGTGATCCGCGAAAAGGACCCGAGTTGGACGATTTTCTTGACTCTATTCTCGAAGCCTCCAATGAAGCGGCAGACCTTTGCCAACAAATGCTTTCCTATTCCGGGAAAAGTAATATCCAATTGGAGATGGGCGATTTAAGCCTGGTTGTGGAAGATTTTTCCCGGCTAATGAGGGCTTCTGTTGGCGGTCAGGCAAAACTGACGTGCCACCTTGCCAAAAATATTTCCCCTGTGCTGGTGGCTCCATCGCCACTTGGGCAAGTGGTTATGGCTTTGGTCAGCAATGCCACTGAAGCTCTGGGAGATGAGTCTGGAGAAATTTTGGTCTCTACGGGCGAAGCTTTTTTTTCAGAAAAAGATCTTCAGGCTGGTCACTGCAATCCGTTGCTTGAAGCAGGCTCCTACGTTTTCTGTGAAGTGTCCGACACGGGGTCCGGAATTAACGCCAGTACAATGTTGAGGCTCTTTGATCCTTTCTTTTCCACCAAATCCAAAGGGCGCGGGCTGGGTTTGTCAGCTGCTTTGGGAATCATACAAGGGCACCAAGGGGGCTTCCTGATCAATTCCATTGTCGGTGGTGGTTCCAAGATTTCCTTCCTCTTGCCCAAGGCACCCATCAAGCCCCAAAAGGCACGCAAGCCACGTCGGAAAAAAGCTCCCGACACGCTTCATCTTGACTTAGCCGGTAAGTTAATTCTGGTAGTCGATGAAGACGTTCAGGTGAGGAAAGTTTGTGAAAGTTTCCTGCGTCGGCTTGGTTGTTCTGTACTTTCTGTGGGAAATGGCCCCGATGCGGTGCGGCTTTTCAGCCAGAGGTTTGACGAAGTCGATGTGGCTATTCTCGACTTGAGCATGGCTGGTATGGATGGCATTGCTACGTACCGTCGTTTGCGCATCATTCAAGCGGATTTACCGGTAATTTTTTCCACTGGATTTAGTGAAGATGAGCTGGACAAAAGAGCAGGAAGTTTTGATGAATACGGCTACATTGCCAAACCGTTCAAGCTGATCAATATTCGCCAGGCGGTAGGGCAGGCTTTGAGAAGAACTTCTGGCTGACCAGGGTAGTGGTTATTCGGATAAGTACGTTTGACTTCCGGAGGGATTTACTGCCAGAGCATTGTTTATCCGTCAAGGTTAAGTCTGACTGGTGGCAGGTCAGCGCCAAAATCCCTGACGAGAGCCGAACTCCTGATTGTCAGCGGGGCCAAAGCGTTTTAGTATGTGGCATATCATGTAAAGAACCATGCCATATCCTGATTCCGGAGTTCATAAATTTATGTCGCATTTGCACACCCTGGATTGGGCCATAATAGCCACTTACATTCTGGTCACCCTGGGCCTTGGCCTGGCTTTCATGCGCCGGGCCTCACGTAGCGGTGAAGAGTATTTTCTCAGTGGTCGCACTTTACCCTGGTGGATTCTGGGTACCAGCATGGTCGCCACCACTTTTGCTGCCGATACCCCTTTGGCTGTAACCGGCTTTATTCGCGATCATGGCATTTGGTACAACTGGTTCGGCTGGCACTATGTTTTCGCCCAAATGATGGCTGTGGTCCTGTTCTCCCGTTTCTGGCGGCGAGCAGAAGTTCTGACTGACAACGAATTAATTGAGATGCGTTACAGCGGCAAACCAGCCGCTTTTTTGCGTGGCTTCAAGGCCGGATATTTTGCCATTGTTTATAACTTCATTGTCTTGGGCTGGGTCCTCAAAGGTCTCGGGACAGTGGCCGAAGCCGTTCTTGGTGTGGACCAGTTTGCCGCCATTTGTTTTGGGGCCGGTTTTGCTCTGGTGTACGCGCTTTTTGCAGGTTTTTGGGGCGTTGTGGTTACCGATGTTATTCAGTTCATTTTGGCCATGGCAGGATCCATTTCCGTAGCCGTGCTGTCGGTTCGCCACGTGGGTGGTATCGATGCCCTCAAAGAAAAAGTGGCCGCTTCGGTGGCCGCCTCGCCTCACGCCATGGCCATGATTCCTGGCGGTGGAATGACCTGGGATTCCGATTTTGTAAAATTCCTGGTCTTTGTTAGCCTGATGTGGTGGGCGAGTCATAATGCCGATGGTGGGGGATACCTAATTCAACGCATGGCCGCTGCCAAAAACGAAAAACATGCCCGCGGTGCCACTTTGTGGTTTGTCCTGGCCAACAACGCAGTTCGCTACTGGCCCTGGATTTTAACTGGCCTGGCTACGTTGGTGGTTTTCCCGGTCATGCCCGAAGGATACGGCGAAGAGGCAGCTTATCCGCTGATGATGCTGAAAGTCCTCGGACCTGGCCTTCTGGGTTTACTCCTGGTCTCATTTTTTGCGGCTTTCATGTCCACCATCGACACCCATTTGAACTGGGGAGCCAGTTACCTGATCAATGATATTTACTTGCGTTTTCTCAAGCCCAAAGCAGGACCCAGAGAAACAGTAATCGCCGCCAAAATTTGCGTATTCTTGATGATGGTTTTTTCAGTTCTGGTGGCCTTCTTTCTGACCAGCATTGGTAAAGCCTGGCTCTTTGTTTGGGCCATGGGGGCTGGAATTGGCCCGGTTCTGATTTTGCGTTGGTTCTGGTGGCGCATCAGTGCCTGGAGTGAAATAGCCGCTCTGGCTTCATCGGTGGTGCTGGCTTTTGGTTTTGAAATAGTGGCTGCTGTTCAGGCGGGTTCATCTTATGAACTTTTCGCCACTCCGGTCAGGATTGGTGAAATGGCCCTGGAAACCCACCACAAAGCCATGATTCTGGTTCCGGTCACTATTCTTACCTGGATCATGGTAACCTTCCTGACGAGGCCAGTTTCCAGTGCTAGGCTGGAATCTTTTTACCGGAAGGTCAGGCCCGGTGGATTTTGGGGACCCATTGCCGCCGAAAACAAAGATGTGATCTGTGATGGTTTAAGCTGGAGCCGGGTTGGGGTTTGGCTGGCCGGTTGTGCCAGTATTTTTGGCGTCCTGTTTGGATCGGGGAAATTGCTACTGAATGAGCCGGGTGCGGCTTTGATTCTATTTGCTGTTGCAGGTCTGGGTGGTCTTGTCATCACAAGGGAGTTAATAAAAAATTAGCCGGGCAAAACTGAAGAAATTGCTGAAGCATAGGGTTTCAGTAATTTACATTTTCTGAGATCTCTGTTCCATTTCACTCGCTGCTTTTAAGGAAAATGTAAAAGTAGTTCCCTGACTGACTTTACTTTCCACTTTCAACAAACTGTTATGGCCCGCGACAATTTTAGAGGCGATGGCCAGACCCAAACCGGAACTCTGTCCCAAGTGGTCCTGAACAGCGGCCATTCCTGAACCATCAACGGCCCGGGTACGGCTTTTGTCAGCGGTATAAAAACGTTCAAAAATATGCGGCAAATCTTCTGAGGAAATCCCCAGGCCGGTATCTTCAACAGCAACATTTACCAGGGAATTCGAACAACTGAGGTGAATATTTACTTTTCCGGAAGCACTGTTGAATTTGATCCCGTTTTCCACAAGGTTTTGCAATACCTGAGCTATTTGCAGAGGGTCGGCATGAACCAGGGTATCGGTGTCAGTGATCAGAAGGTCCAGTTCAATGTTGCGTTCAGCGGCCAGCCCCTCGCACCGCATCAATACTGAATCAGCCAGTTCACCCAAGGGGAAGTTTTCCATGCGGAGTGTTGCTTGACCGCTGTCAAAACGGCTGAGTATCAGCATGTGGTCAATGAGCTTGTCCAAATGCACAATATTGCTTGTAATGATTCCCAGATAACGTTCACGGTCATCGTCGCTCATGGTTTTGGATTGTAAAGACAAAGTCTCCACATAACCACGCATGCTGGCCATGGGGGTACGCAAATCATGGCTGATGTTGGCAATGAGCTGACGCTGAAATTGTTCCTTGTCGCGCAACTTGTCCATCATGGATTCAATGTTGCCAGCCATATTGTTGAAGTTTCGACCCAAGCTACCCAGTTCATCAGAACTGTTGATTGCCAACCGAGTGTCCAGTTGGCCTTCTGAAAAAGCAGTAACCCCTATGTTCAGATTGCGAATCCTGCGTGATGTCCAGAGCATAATCACCAGTCCACACAGAGCAGAATAAAGCAGCAAAAGGGCAATGGCATTGATGCCAATTATTTTCTCAGCAGCAGCAATTTCAGTGAGAGAAATGGTCGTGGGCCGGAAGTTGGCAACAAGGTAACCCTGAATGGTGGAATCAGCATCGGATCCTGAAATCAAACGGTCCACTTCAAATATTCGGTTTTCGTAGGCATCGACATGATCGGGAAGGGGGTAAGAATTGTAGTCCCAGGTTCCACTGGACATGTCGTGTATCAATTGAGGGTTTACTGAAGAGATTACATGTCCCAAACTGTCCGGTTGCGATGACGTCAGATATTGCCCGTCTTTGTCAAAAACAATGATCTCAGCACTGTACTTGAAAATGTCACGACCATAGTTTTCAACCCGGCGGGTCAGGGCTGCTGAGTCATTAACCGAGGGGACCAGTTTTTTGGCCAGATCATCCAGTTCGCCTTCAGCTTTTTCCTGATACCAAGCCTCTTCATCAGCGGCCATATCACCGGCAATATCGGCATCGCCTAACCACAGCCAGAAACCACCGCCGCTGATAAACAGCAGAAGCAGAAACAGGCCGGAGATCCGGAAGGCGAGAGTTCTTGTAAATCCAGGCATGTTCATTGTCTACAGAAATTCCTCGGTGAATCTATAACCGATGCCCCACACTGTTAAAATCAAGCGGGGTCGGTTTGGGTTGTCTTCCACTTTGTTGCGCAATCTGTTCACATGTGAATTGACAGTATGTTCGTAGACATCAGAATCCTGATCCCAGACGATGTCCAACAACTGCCGCCGGCTGTATGTGCGTCCTGGCCGTGAAGCCAGAGTGTACAGCAGGTCATATTCTTTTACCGTCAACTGAACCGGTTCCCCATTTATCTGTACCTTGCGTTTGCCATGGTCGATTTTCAGGGTTCCCAGATCAAGAATTCGATCACCCGACGAAATGCGGGCCATTTCTTCAGCACGTTCAATGCGCCGGTGCAGTACTTTAATGCGAGCGGTCAGCTCACGAATGCTGAAAGGCTTGGTCAGGTAGTCATCGCAACCCAATTCCAGGCCCAGCACTTTATCGGTTTCTTCGCTGCGGGCAGTCAACATGAGTACCGGTGTGCGTGTGTCGTTGGTGCGAATTTCACGCAAGACATCGATACCTGACATGGACGGAAGCATCCAATCCAGAATGACCAGACCATATTGACCACTCTGAAAAGCCATCAGTCCTGCCTCACCATCGGCAGCAGCAGCGACTTGGTACCCTTCGGCAGTCAGGTGCAACTGGAGCAGGTCAATCAGTTCTCGATCGTCTTCAATAACGAGAATCTTTTTGTTGCCACTTTGCCCGGCGGTCATGGTTCTTCCTCCAGATCATTTTCTGAATCAAAATTCCTGAACCAAATTGTCACGAAGAAAATATCTTCTCTTTGGTAAATACAATTATATCAAACTGATACCGGATGAACAAGGGTTTCTGCAAAAAAATATCTCAAGAGAAAAACAAAAGAAAAAGCACAAAACAGCAAAAACCAGCAAAGACTCACGGAAAAAGAATTCCGCTGTGATACTTTGGTGATTTTCGTTCCTCATTATTATGGTTCAGGCGTTGGAGGGAGATACCGACTTTGCTTTTACAGCTGCTGCGGCGCCAGACATATTCGCATTAACCTGCGGAGGATTCTTAGGCAAGTGGACCCCTTCGGCGGACTCGGTTGGGAAAGATATGCACCTTCTGTTTCGGCGATGGCACCTTTACCAGAGGTTTGGATTCGTAGGTTGAAATTAATTTCCGGGTCTTCTTGTGCCCCCTTCAAGATCCGGTTTGAAAGACCCTGGCTGCAAATGCAGCCAGGGTCTTTTTTGATGTGTCAGTTTGAAACATCATGCCTTGTGGTTCGTAAATTATCCCCTATAATCAATGCAAATAACCCTTGAACCGGAAGGCTCTCATGAACGCGACAGATTTACACTTGCCACATTTGGGCCAGCCTTTTCTGACCCTCAAATCGGTAACCAAAAGTTACGGCCAGAAAATCGCTGCCAATCAGGTTTCCTTGACCATTCCCAGGGGAACCATATACGGATTCCTCGGACCCAACGGCTCTGGAAAAACCACTACCATTCGTTCAATAATGAATATCATTCTGCCCGATTCCGGAAAAATTGAACTGGCCGGTCATCCCATGGACGGAAGTCTGAGGGATCGCATCGGGTACTTACCTGAAGAGCGGGGCCTTTACCGAAAAATGAAATGCCGAGACCAGCTGGCCTACCTGGCAGAATTAAAAGGAGTACCCCGAAAAGAAGCCCTGGCAAGAGCCGATGTCTGGCTGCAACGCATGGGCCTGAGTGACTATCGGAATGAAAAAATTGATACCCTCAGTAAAGGGATGCAGCAGAAAATTCAGTTTGCTGCGACTTTTATTTCCGAACCTGATTTAGTCATCCTGGATGAAGTTTTTACTGGCCTTGATCCTATAAATATTGAGTTATTAAGAGAAATGATTCTGGAGGAAAAAGAAAAAGGAACCACCATTCTTTTTTCCACTCACATGTTGGCTGAGGCCGAAAAAATTTGCGACCACATCTGCCTTATTTCCAATGGAAAAATTATCATTGATGGAACTTTGACAGCTGTTCGCGAAGACTTTCCCCTCAAGTCAGTTCGTGTGGCCTGGTCTGATGACACCGAGCCCGAGGAGAACATTAAAGGTGTTTTACAGCGGGAATACCATGAAGGGAGTTGGCGTTTGACTTTAGATGAAGGTGTTGACCCCAAAAGTTTGTTGCCAGCATTGTCGCAAGCGGGTCCGTTGACCTTGTTTTCCGCCAATCGTCCCAGTTTGGGAGAAATTTTCCTTGAAGCCGTTGACCGTCATCAGAAGGGGGGACAGGCATGAATAAAATTTACACAGTCATTCGCAAAGAATATCTGGAGAGAGTTCGCAGCAAAAGTTTTGTCATTGCTACTTTGCTGGGGCCAGCCATTATGTCGCTTTTTATCCTTATGCCGATGCTTCTTTCGGACACAGGCAAAGACAAGGAACGCCTTGTTGGAGTCGTGGATCCTTCCGGGCAGTGGTTGGAGCCTTTGAATACCATGCTAAGCCAGCAGAAGCGTGGAAATGTTAAGCTGCAGTCCGTTGGGCAGGCCGGGCAGGATGAAGAGGGCCGGGTATCCGAGATGAAAGAAATGATTCTGGCTGAAAGTCTGCACAGTGGAATTCTCATTGCCGGCGATTTTGCTGAATCCCGGGATGTCACTTTTTACAATCAATCGGTCAGTGCAATGGTGGTGCGGGATGAAGTTTTGCGGCCGGCGATGATCCAGATTCTGCGGGAGTCTCGCTTTACTGCTTCTGCGGTGCCCGATTCGCTCTTTGCATATCTGGTGGCCCGCCCCAACTGGTCGAGCATCGTTTTGTCCGATGAAGGCGAGCAGGAGCAGGACGACAATGTTTCGTTTGCCATGGCTTTTGTGTTGATCATGATAATTTACATCATGGTTATCATGTATGGAAATCATACCCTGACTGCGGTCATCGAAGAAAAAAGTACCCGTATGGTTGAAGTCTTGCTGGCCAGTATCTCTCCGGAAGATTTGATGCTGGGGAAAATTCTGGGTATTGGTTTGGCCGGACTGACCCAGTTTGGGATTTGGACTGGTGCTTTTTATGTATTAAGCCAAAGAGGTATTGAAATAGGTGGCTTTGCCCTGGATATCGGATTTTTGACACCTCTGATTTTAGTCAGCTTCATTGGTTTTTTTGTACTGGGCTTTTTCCTTTATGCGACAATGTATGCGGGCATTGGAGCCATGTGCAATACAGTTCAGGACAGTCAGCAATTCCACACCACCTTGGCAATGGGGCTAGTCATTCCCATGATGCTCCTGACCATGATTCTGCGCGCACCCGATTCTACTTTGTCAGTAGTTCTTTCCCTGGTGCCACTATTCTCACCCATTTTGATGTTTATGCGTGTCAGTGTTTCCAACCCTCCATTTTGGCAAGTGGGTTTGAGCTGGGCACTCATGATGGTATCGATTTGGTTTTCTGCCCGTGCCGCTGGAAAGTTGTTCCGGATGGGGATTCTAATGCATGGGACATCGCCCACCTGGGCTTCACTTATTCGTGCCATTAAAGCCTGATTTGGGCATAATAAAAGCCCGCATCCGATAATTGGATGCGGGCTTTTTGTTTGTGCGCCCGGCCGGGCGAACTCACTCGCAAGTGCAAGTCATCTACAGACCCACAGGGGGAATTGTTAGCTTAACGACAAGGGCTTCCACCGCGAGGTGGGACCTGAAGGAAGCCGCAGGCGAATCACCTGTCTGACGAACAGGAATGGACGCGGTGGTCGAATGGGAGGAATACCTTTATGCTGTTTTAAGACTATTTTTTAAAATCAAAAGAAAATGAGTCTCCAACCTCAAGGTTATCTACAACATCCATTCCTGCAACGACTTTGCCGAACACTGAGTACCTGCCATTTAGGTGGGGCTGCTCCGAAAGGGCGATAAAAAATTGGCTCCCACCGGTGTCTTTCCCGTCGTGGGCGATGCCAACGGTGCCTCTTTCGTATGGCATCGGGCTCCATTCACTGCGAATTGTATAGCCAGGGCCGCCCCAGCCATCACCCCGGGGATCGCCACCCTGAGCTACAAAGTCGGCAACCACCCGGTGGAAGGTCAGGTTGTTGTAATAACCGGATTGAATCAGGTCACAGAACATTGCGCAGGTGTTGGGAGCAATTTGACCATTAAGTTCAATTTCGAAGGACCCTCGATTGGTTTTGCAAATGACAACGGGGGCCTGGTATGGAAGAGCCACCTCCGGTTGGCTGGCATGACGCTCAAAGGCGGGCATGGTGGCACGCAAACTCCCCGTCGTGGGAATTAAATGAGAAGGTAATAGTTGAGTAGTCAGAGCGGTTTCCCTGGCCTCAAGCCTGATGCGCAAGTCAGGGCTATCGAAGGCCTGGCCCAGTAATTCTCCCATATCAGCACGAAGAGAGTCTGCTGACTCGGTGTGGATTTTGCCGGATTCGATATTCGCGAGATCCGGACCATAGGATTTTAATGTGCGCAAAATTGTTCTTTTGACTTCAGGAGTGCCTTCTGTGTATTGAGTCTGCCAGGCTTCGAGCATGACCAGAAAAGATAGCGTTTCAGGAAATTCTTCCAAAAAGCCCAACGCTGTAGCTGCGACAACGAAGTCCGGATCACAAGCAGCCGAAGCAAGGTCATGAACAATTCTTGCGCGGTCAGCGATGTTTTCCGGACGCAAAGCCCATTGATTTAGACCTTCCAAGGCACCCAAGCGAATAAGGTGGTTGTTGTCGGGAGTTGAATGATCAGCCAATATTTCATACGCATCGGTTGAATGCCGGGATAAGGCTCGAAGAATGGCAATCCGGTTAGATGGGGTTGGCTGACTGTTTAATAATTCCACCAGTTCATTCGCACACCCGGTACCCCGAAGGGAGGCCCAGGCCTCAATGGCTATCGAACTTACAGAATGGTGTTCACTGACGACGTGGGAGTGGGCGGCCCGGCCAAGTCTTATTCGCCATACGGGAAGCAGGCTTTCCTGTTGGGCAGCTTCTAGAGGCAGTTCAAAATAATCGGCACATCTTTTCATTGCTTGCAGAGCAGTTGCTGCCAGATGGGGATTGGGATGACCTGCTGAAGAAATAAGGGTTTCGGTTAGAAGGTTTTGTAATTCAGGGCTAAGAGTGCTGCCGGTTTTAAGGCCGGGTTCAGCCAACATACCGAGGGCATTGCATGCAGCGACCAAGGTTCGCTGGTGGGCACGGGTTCCGGTCTTTTCTTCGTTTGCACAACCCATAAGGGTAGCTTTCAAGGATTCAATTTCCCCTTGGCGGCTAAGTGCTCGGTAAGCATGAACCCGTACCTGCAGATTCTGTGACCGAATGTGTGCGGAAATATGGGAAATAAGTTTCGGTGAGGGTATGCGTTCGGCGCAGCGCAAAACCCTCCAAAGAACATCTGTTGGGGTTCCGTTCAAGTCGCGAATGATGGCTTGAGTTAAAGCTGTGGAGTCTGTTTGGTCAGCAACATTCCTTAATCCGTCCCAAGCCGCTGCGGCAACGGCTGCATCCTCGCTTTCAGTGGCTTTCAACAACCCCGTACCATGATTGGGTAAATGGGCCAGAGCCAGAGCCGCTTCCAGGTGCAGGCGGTTTCCGGGGTGATTCAAAATAGCTTCGATGGCTCCGGTGGCGGCTTCGTCGGCCATTAGGCCCAGGCTGTAGGTGCTTTGGCGGGCTACGGTTTCGCTGGGGTCTTCAAGAGCATCAATCATGGCTGGGACAACATTTCGGTTTCCAATAAGACCCGCACTGCGAATGGCACGCAAACGCACATGGGCGTCATCGTTTTTGATCATGGCCAACAGGGAGTCTTCAGGTGCATGGCGGCGGTCTTCCCAGCGGGCCAGACTTTCAAAGGCCTGGGTCCTGTCTGCCGGCTCTGGAAAACAGCCAGACACCAAAACTTGTCCAAGTATTAGAGCCGTTGCTATTGAAAGTGCTTTGCGAGGGGAAAAAGCCATGGTCGAAACCTTTGGAACGGGTTGGATTGATTGAGTATCAAGATACTTTAACACCGCTGACCCTGTCAGCCAACTCCGGTTATCAAGATGGTTTTCAGGGGCAGGTTGAAATTGGAGGAGGTGGCTTTTGACCCGGGCAGTCGCCTGAGTTATTATCTCAGGCAGGATGTTGCATTTTGACTGTAGTCATATCTTTCTTCAGCAAGCGGGTTTTTTCATGCGAGTAGGAATTTTAGGAGCCTCGGGTTTGGTGGGGCGCAAAATGTTGCGTTTGTTGGAAACCTGTCCCTGGGTTGAAGGTGATCCACTGCTGTTGACCAGTGCCCGGTCTGCTGGGAGTGAATTGGTTTTTTCCGGCCGCACGCTTGCATGTCAGGAAGTCAATTCATCCAGCTTCGATAATCTGGATATTGTTTTATTCAGTGCCGGGGGAGGAACCAGTCTGAAATGGGCTCCGGTTGCCGAAAAAGCGGGTTGTGTGGTGATTGATAATTCATCGGCCTGGAGAATGACCGCTGAAGTCCCTCTGGTGGTACCGGAAATTAACCCACAACGCATCCTCCTGAAGCCGGGAATAATTGCCAATCCCAATTGTTCCACGATTCAAATTGTGATGGCGGCTGCACCTTTGGATCAGGCTTTTGGACTACGGGAGTGCCACGTGACAACCCTGCAGGCTGTTTCCGGAGCAGGACAAGAAGCCGTGCAGGAATTGCTGGAGCAAACCCGCATTTATCCAAAACATGAGCCAAAAGACAGTGCGTATCCGCGAATGATGGCCTTTAATGCCCTGCCAGCAATCGGAAAACAAACTGAAGACGGCGGCTACGAAGAAGAAACCAAAGTATTGCACGAAATGCGTCGCATTATGGATCGGCAACAGGATCTTCACATTACCTGTACAGCCACAAGAGTTCCGGTACTTCATGGACACAGTGCGGCTCTCAGACTGGTCTTTGACCAACCGGTTTCTGCCCAGGATGCAATATCAGTTCTGGAAAAAACATCAGGTGTAAAAGTGGTGGCCAATCCTCACGATTACCACACAGCCCGTGAAATTGCCGGAAAAAACGATGTTTTTGTAGGCCGGGTTCGCCCGGACACAGGCAACCCCAAAGCCCTGCTTATGTGGGTGGTGGCCGATAATTTGCTAAAAGGCGCAGCTTGGAACGCCATACAAATTGCCAATGTTTTGGCGGAGAAAAATAAAAAATGATTCCCGGGCTGGCATCTCAAAGTTCAGTTCTTCGGCCCACGGCACTCGATGGCATTGAAGCGATAACTCTGCTGGCTGTTGTGGTGCTTGGGGTTGTCACATCACTACTTGCTCCTGTCTGGCTGTTGGCTTGCCTGCTTATACTTATTTCTGCAGCCTTGGCCTGGACTGGCTTGAGCGCGGGGCAACAATGGGCCGCCACCAGACCCTGGCTGCCAGTGATTTTGTTTGTATTGGTGGTTCATGTCTTCACCACCACGTCTGCTGCACCCTTGGGCCATGCAAGCTGGGGGGGATTGGCTGCTGGAGTGGAGGCTGTGGGACGAATTGCTGTCTCCCTGGGGTTCTTGTCTCTCTTTTCCCGATTAAAATCGGTGGACGATCTGGTGGCTGCTGTGCGCTGGTGGTTGCGCCCGTTGGAGCTATTGGGTTTGCCGGTTGGGCAATTGGCTTTGGTTTTGGCTGTTGCTTTGGGGACCATTCCTTCGGTCATGAATGAAGGACGCCGTACTGAAGCTGTGTTGCGCATGCGCCGGGCCAAAGTAGGGAGCAAAGGTGCTTCATTTGTGAGAAAATTTCTCGACCGAATTGTGGTTGTTGTTCCTTTGAGTGAAAGTCTGATCAGAAGAGCGGAAGTGCTGAGCTTGAGTTTGCGAACCCGGCAACCTTCTTCGCATCTGGTCTCGAATCCGCCCCTGGGGCAACTGGCTTTTTTGTTTGTCTGGGTTGTCCTTTTGGTTGGCGGGGTTTGGTGGGGAGGTGCCAATTGAGTGACCGATTTGAGGAATATTCTGGTCTCGAAATGCAAAACGGTTTGAGGGTTCGTTTTAAGATTGCTTATGTGGGGCCGGGGTTCTTCGGATGGCAAATTCAACCCAACAAGCGCACCGTTCAGGGGGTTCTGGCTGGTAAGTTGAGTTTTTTGCTGGGGCGCGAAGTGGTCCCCGTGGGGGCTGGCCGTACTGATGCAGGTGTTCATGCCCGGGGCCAGGTGGCGCACCTGACAGTGGAAACACAGGACGAGGCTGATCGCATTGCCCGGGCCCTTCCCGGGTTAATGCCAAAAGATGTTTCAGTTTTTGGCGTGGAAACCGTGCCCCTGGAATTCAATTCCCGTTTCAGCGCAGTAGCCCGGCGTTACAGCTATAACCTGCTTTTTCAAAAAGACATATTTCAGCCAAACAATTGGCAAATAAGCCGTAAACTGGACCACGAGGCCATGGATCAGGCTGCAAAATATTTTCTGGGTAGCCACGATTGTGCCAGCATTTGCAAAACCAAATCTCTAAAAGATACGGGCAATGTTTGCCATATTGATCTTTGTGCCTTTGAATGGCAGACAGATTCGGCTATGTTTCAGGTTCGGGCCAATCGTTTCCTTCATCATATGGTGCGTATTATGGTTGGCACTCTGGTGGAAGTTGGCGAAGGCACGCGCCATCCAGATGATATTCCTGGAATTCTTGAGGCCCAAGATAGAAGCTGTGCAGGGCGCATGGCTCCGGCAGAAGGCCTTTTTCTCGAAGAAGTTTATTATCCGGACTATCCCTCCGATATTCCGGCAATTCAACCCCAAGGAGACGGTTCATGAAGTTCTTCATCGACACAGCCAATATTGATGAAATTAAAGAAATCAAAGCCATGGGTATGTGCGATGGTGTGACCACCAACCCAAGCCTGATGGCCAAAGAAGGCCGTACCGATACTGACGCCATGCTCAAGGAAATTTGTGACCTGGTCCAAGGACCCGTCAGCGGTGAAGTCACAGCTCTGGATGCCGAAGGAATGATCGAAGAAGGCAAACGCCTGGCCGCTCTCAGCGAACATATTGTTGTAAAAGTTCCGACTACGTATGCCGGCTTGCAGGCCACTGCCGCATTGGCATCCGAAGGCATTAAGGTTAACGCCACTTTGGTCTTTTCTGCCAGCCAGGCTCTGCTGGTTGCCAAAGCCGGTGCTGCCTATGTCTCGCCTTTTGTTGGCCGGTTGGATGATTTGAGCGAAGATGGCATGCAACTGATCAATGACATTTGTGACATCTATGCCAACTACGATTTTGAGACGGAAATAATTGTGGCTTCGGTGCGCCACCCGTTGCACGTGGTTGATTCCGCCGTTATGGGTGCCGACATTGCCACTATTCCTCCATCAGTTATTCAAAAACTTGTGTCTCATCCTTTGACCGACAAAGGCCTTGCCGGTTTTATGGCCGATTGGGATAAACTTCAGGGCGGCAAGTGAGTTTCATACGAGGAAATTCCGGGGTCCTTTGGGGACTCCTGGTGGGCATCATTCTTGGTGGTGCCCTGTTGGGAGTGCGGTTTGGCCACCACCCTAGCCAGTGGTTTACCGGAAACGAGACCGTGCCCAGCGAAAACACGGTTGAAAAACCTGTGGATGAAAATGGCAATAGCATCGGGCTGGATGATTCTTCGCACCAGAACCTGGGCCAGGAGCGGGGAAACGCCATTGTTCAGGCCACTCGCAAGGTTGCCCCAGCGGTGGTCAGTATCAATGTGGTACAGAATAAAACCGTGACCGATCCTTCCATGGCCCTTTGGCAACGCATGGGACTTATTCCCCGCCGGGAATTCACCCAGCAGATTCAGAGCATGGGCTCAGGGGTCATCATTTCCACTGATGGCCTGATTGTAACCAACAGTCATGTTCTCGAAGGTGCCATGCAAGTGATTGTCACCCTTTCCGATGGTCAGCAATTTCCGGCCCGGCCTGTGGATCGAATTGACCAGTTCGATCTTGCGGTCCTGAAAATTGAGGGTGAGGGTTTTCCTGTGGCCCATTTTGCCCGGGACAACAATTTGAATATCGGTGAATGGGCCATTGCCATTGGTTCGCCGTATGGGTACCTGCTGGCCGATACTCAGCCAACGGTTACCGTTGGAGTGATTAGCGCCCTGAATCGGGATATCAAAAGATCCAGCGGATCCAATGGATCCAACAATTCCAAGGGCTCAAATAGTGACCGGGACTATTTAGGTATGATTCAGACAGATGCGGCCATCAACCCCGGCAACAGCGGGGGGCCGTTGGTCAATACTGCGGGGGAAGTTATTGGTATCAATACTTTCATTTTCAGTGATTCCGGTGGTAGCGTGGGCATTGGCTTTGCGGTGCCCGCGGCCCGGGTGCAAAGGGTTTTGCAGGAAATTCGAAAGTACGGCCATTATCGGGAAATCAATCTTGGTTTTACCTTGCAAAAACTCTCCCCAGGGATGGTTCAGTATTTTGGTTTGAATGATCCGGTAGGGTTTGTGGTGGTGGCGGTTTTGCCGGGGTCTCCCGCTTGGAAGGCTGGACTGAGACCCAAAGATATTGTCCGGGAAGTGGATGGAAACATTCTGGCTTCAACCGATGTTATTCATCGCTTGATTTACGAAGCCCAGGTTGGTGACAGCCTGTCATTCAGGGCAGAACGAGAGCACAACTCTTTTACTGGCCGCATTTTAATTGAAGAGGCCCAGTAGCCTGGGTTTTAGGAGTCTGCAGTGAGCGAACAGAACAGCAACAACCAGCCACCCCTTATTTTGGTCACCGGCGGTTCCGGGTTCATGGGTATCAACCTGATCAGATATCTGCTGAATGAAAATGTGACAATCCGGTCCCTGGATTATGCTGAATTTGACTATGCTGATTGTAAAGAAAGAATAGAAATTCATACTGGTGATATCAGAGATTCCGCCGTGGTTGATGCCGCCATGCAGGATGTCGACCTAGTCATTCACTGTGCCATGGCTTTGCCTTTGTATTCTGAAAAAGACATCATGACCACCGGCGTTGATGGAACACGTCTGTTGCTGGAAAAAGCCAGAGATCATTCAGTCGACCGATTTGTTCACGTTTCTTCCACGGCTGTTTATGGCATTCCAGATCATCACCCTCTTTTGGAGACAGATGATCTTGATGGAGTTGGCCCTTATGGTAATGCCAAAGTGGAAGCTGAAGCGGTGTGTGAAGAGTTTCGTGAACAAGGCATGATTGTGCCGATCATTCGTCCGAAAAGCTTTATTGGCCCCGAACGTCTCGGTGTGTTCGCCCTGCTTTATGACTGGGCTTTAGATGGCCGGGGTTTCCCCATGATTGGCGACGGTAAAAACCGTTATCAGTTACTCGATGTGGAAGACTTGAGCCAGGCGTGTTGGCTATGCAGCACTTTGCCTGAAAAAACCGTGAATGATACTTTCAATATTGGAGCCGGCGAATATACCACTATGGGTGAAGATTGGCAGGCTGTTCTCGATCACGCGGGACTCGGTGGTCAGGTCAAAGGTTTTCCAGCCGCCCCGGTAATTTGGGGTCTGCGAATTCTCGACAAACTCGGATTGTCACCGCTGTACAAATGGGTCTACGAAACAGCAGCCACCGATAGTTTTGTTTCCATTGACAAAGCGGTGAAAGTTCTTGGTTACAAACCAAAACACAGTAACAAAGACGCGCTCATTCGTAACTTCAAATGGTACATTGAAAATCTGGACCAGTTTTCCGAGCAGTCAGGTGTTACTCACCGGGTGCCTTGGAAGCAGGGTGCTTTGGGCATCGTAAAGAAATTTTTCTAGTGGAGGTATTTAAGTGATAGCAGTTACGGGAGCAGCTGGATTCATAGGCAGTAATATTGTCTGGGAATTGAATCGCCGGGGTATTGATGACATCATTGTTGTCGATGTTTATGCCAGCGATGATGACAATAAAAACCTGATGCCTTTGCGCTATGACCGGTACATGCCTAAAGATGATTTTCGAACCTGGCTGGCAGATGAAAAAAATGCTCAGCATGTGGAGTGTGTGTATCATTTGGGAGCGTGCAGCAGCACCACTGAAACCAATGCCGATTTTCTGGATAGTAATAATTTTGGTTACACCCGGGATCTTTGCCGAAGTTGTCTGAGTGCCGGAGTACGGTTTATAAACGCCAGCAGTGCGGCTACTTATGGTGATGGCGAATTTGGCTATAACGACAACCACGACGGAATTCTCCAGCTGAAACCTTTAAACCTGTATGCAAAATCCAAACAGGATTTTGATTTATGGGCTCAGGCCGAAGGGGTGCTGGATTCAATTGTCTGCCTGAAGTATTTTAACGTTTACGGACCCAACGAGTGGCATAAAGGTGATATGCGATCAATGGTCTGCAAAGGTTACCAGCAGATTATTGCCGACGGTGTGGTCAATTTGTTTAAGTCCGATCGTCCCGAGTATCCCGATGGCGGTCAACAACGGGATTTTGTCTATGTAAAAGATGCCGTGGACATGACTCTCTGGTTTGCAGACCACCCCTCAGTGAATGGGATTTTTAATGTGGGAACAGGAGAGGCCAACGATTGGAATCGTTTGATCAGCGCAATCTTTCGTGCCATGGGTAAAGAGCCGAACCTCGAATATGTCGCTATGCCTGAACACTTGCGGGGCAAGTACCAGTATCATACCGAAGCAGCCATGGAGAAAATTCGTGCCGCTGGTTACAATAAGCCAGTTACCGTTTTGGAAGTGGCTGTCGCCGACTATGTCAATAATCATCTCATGACCGGAAAGCATTTGACCCCATGAGTCCAGCTCCAGGAAAATCCAGACCCGGTGACCTGTTTCCCGATGCCAGTGACGAGCTCGTTGCTGGTTTGGCCAAGATGCCGGATTTGTTGAGCAAGGCTCTGCCTTTACGTGATAAACATCGAAGGGCTTTGGCCAGCGGGGTGCGCCGACTATCCACATTCCTGACTGTGGAACGAGACAACCTGCCACCGGATTATATGAACCGGCCCGAGTATCTTTCTGCCTACCTTCATTACTTTTTTCCCTGGAATATTTATAGGCAAGGAAGGCTTTTGCAGGGGTTGGATTTCTCTCTTAAACCAGATTCAACAATTCTGGATTTTGGGTCGGGGCCATTAACTTTTCTGCAGGCCCTTTGGCTCACTCGCCCTCATATGCGGAAAAACTCGTACAAATATATTGGTTTTGATCGGTCAGATCCTGGCCTGAAAGTTGGCCGAAAAATTTTTGAGGGGCTGGCTGGTACCGAAGGCAAAAGCTGGAAAGTGCATACCGAACGTCAATTGGGAGATGCCCGGAAAAGCGCCCCTGCCGATTTTATTGTTGCAGGAAATTTTATTAATGAATTGAACCCGGCGCGCTCAGCCAAAGATACTGAACAAACTTCCGAAGAGATTCTCCTGCAAAGGTGGGACGCACTCTTGAAAGAGGACGCAGCCATTCTTGTGGTGGAGCCTGGCACTCGCTCTTCGAGCAAGCAGTTGGTTCGGTTAAGGGAAGCAGCTTTGGGCAAAGGATGGCAGGTGGCTTCACCGTGCACTCACGCCAGCGAATGCGCCATGCCCGGTTCTCGGTCTGGCTCCTGGTGTCATTTCAATTTTCAGCCCTATGATATTCCTGAATGGCTTTTTAAATTCAGCCGAAAAGTGAAGCTACCCAAAGAAAGGGCAAGTCTTTCATTTCTTTTGTTGGTTCGAGGCAAAGATTGTCCGGTAAAAATTATCACACCCCCGACACGGGATAATTCTGAAGGCCTGGTTCGGGTCATTTCAGAAACTTTTGACCTTCCCGATTTCAAACAGGGGCGGTATGGCTGTGGACAAAAAGGATTGGTCTTGCTGCAGAACGACAAAACACCTCACCCGGGGCCTCAGCCAGGAGAATTATTGACTGTGAAATGGTCGGCCAAATCAGAAAAGGATCCTAAATCCGGGGCCATCATTATTCCTTCGACCCAGTAATTTTAGTTATTGATGACAACTTTTCTGGTGACGGTTTCTGAACCCGCCTGCAACCGAATCAAGTACATTCCCGATGAAACCCGCTGACTGCGGGAATTGCTTCCGTCCCACATTTCAGAATAGCTTCCGGCTGGTCTATGTTCCGATACCAAAGATTGAACCCGGTGGCCCCGAAGATCATACACTGACAAATTTACTGGACCATTGTGGTAGGTTGTAAAGGCTATGCGTGTTTGCTGACTGCCCGTGGTTGAAGGAACTTTCATGACCACACTTTGCTCAACCCGAACTCCATTTTCCTGGTGTTCAGGATCAAGGCCACTGATAAAAGTCAGTTTTGCCAACCACACACTGAGATCACCTTCATCCATGCTCATCCAGGTGGTCTGAATTGTGCCGTCAAAAGAATCGATTCCGATATAATCTCCAAAAAATACAGAGCTCCAGGGAGTGAAGGAACTTTCGCTAACCGGTATGTTTGCAAAACTGATTCCGCCATCGTTGGAAA
>JAAEOA010000159.1 GCA_024223715.1 bacterium
CTGCCGACTAGCGAGGTCACCATCGCCGAAATACTTTCTGAAGCCGGCTACGCCACGTCTCACGTCGGCAAGTGGCACCAGGGTGACGTCGAGGTGTCTTATCCACACAACCAGGGTTTCGATTTCGGCGCGCATGTTCAGGACTCCTTACCTCTGGGAAGAATCGGAGACACCTCAGCCCTGCCATTTTTTACTACCCATAATTTTTACTCACAAATTCATAAGTCATGCGCATGTCGGTGCCAGGATAGCAGACTTCGGCTGCGTTGAGTTCATCGAAAAGCTTTGCAAGTGCTTCATTGGCAGCAGGCCTTGACGCATTATGGACGCGTACATGCAAAAGGTTGTCTTTGGGCCGTGGCAATATATCCGCTTCCGTGACATACAGATCCTGCAATAATCGACGGGCAGCAGCCATATCCACTGTTGGCCCTTTTAACAGACCTGCCATGGCTGTTTCTGCTCGGTATGAAATCATCTTGACTGTGTCCATCAGGCGCTTTCGGCCTGGAAGCAGACCGAAAAATTTATCCTTTTCATCCAGCTCTTCCCACGTGATGTGTTTCGGTTCAGCTTTTAATTTCTTTTTCAGCCTGGCCACTTCGGACTCGTATTGTTCTATCTGCCCCAACAGTTCCGCTTTCTTTGTCATCCACTTCTCATACTTTACAGCGTTGTCCTCGGATTCCGGATGCATGGTCATTTCGGCAAATCGGGCACGCCGGTGTCGAAGCTTATTCTGGGTTGAATTTCGTGACCTGTCCAACGCCCGCCAGGCGGGATTAACCACCCGTTCGGTGTCAGGAAGTTTTTCGGTCCCATACTCCTGAAGAAGGTCGATGGCAAAGTGTTCCATCATATAGCGGAAGAAGTTTTCCTGACACCATCTGCTGAACATGCGGGCACCCAATTGGGTGGGGGGAAGTTCATAGACGGTGCTTATGAGACTGGTCTGATGTCCGGATTCCGTGAGCTTTCGTATTTCACGCATCCACATGGCATCTTTCCCGGAACCAACCCGGCTTCCCATTTCAGCCAACTGC
>JAAEOA010000160.1 GCA_024223715.1 bacterium
GGTCGATGACCGCCTTTTTCTTACTCAGTTTTACGGCTCCGGTGGGACAGTCCCTTACACAGAAACCGCAGCCGATACACGCCTCAACATTTACTATCATTTCAACATCTCCTGCAGGTGACTATTCAACAAAAAAAGGCTTATTGGTGACAGGTGGTGTATTTCTACTCTTTGCAACTACCATTTCACCATCGACAAAAATCATCGAAACGCCGGGAATATCCCCGGCCTCTATCGCGGAGAGCGCATCTGTACCAACAGAACCCATCGGCGTATCAATGAGAACCAGATCGGCGGCGAGTCCTGCCTCTATTTTACCGGTATCAAGCTTATGTACCCTTGCGGTATTGCCCGAGGCCATGGCAATGGCCTGTTCTGCGCTGACAGGACTCAGGCTGGCCAGATGATTTATTACTCTCAGAATACCAAGAGGAATAACCCCGGTTCCGGAAGGCGCATCATTACCAATTATAACACGGTGTAATGCCTTTTCCTCGACACAGAGTTTTGCCGCCTGGCAAATCATGAGTGGGTTACCACAATGGACAATTTCCAGAGCGATATCCGTATCCTTCACCAGCTTTTCCACTTCGGCGAGACTCACAGAGGTAGGGCCACCGTTAACATGGGAGGCGATATCAGGATCGGTTTCCTGCACCATTTGGGCGGTGATGGTTGAACTGCCGGGAATAGAAGTTCCTCCGGTGTGCATCATCACCGTCATGCCGAATTCTTTGGCCCATTGTACCATTGGTCCCGCTTCTTCCGGATCCTTTACAGAACCGAGGCCAATCTCACCTACAGCTCGAACCCCTTCTTTGGCCATCTCTTCAAAATCAGCTCTAGTCAAGCCTTTTTCAAGAATAACAGAACCACCCTGAACCTTAGCTCCGCCAGGTCGGAAGTTCTGAAAAGATTTGGCAGCGAGGATGGCCAGGGCCTTGGTTCCGGCCGGATCTTTTGGACGCCCCTTCAGATGTACTTCCCCGGCAGAGATGATGGTGGTCACCCCACCGTGCAGTTCGCTCTCCAGAAAACCAGCTTGATTCTGCCTTGAAGTGTAGTCACCAAGAATAGTATGGCAATGGGAGTCGATAAGACCCGGGATAAGGGTGGTTCCATTACAATCCACAACCGTATCACAGGAGAGTTCGCCGAAATCCTCCAGCATCCCGATCTTTGCAATTTTGCCCTCTTCCACGTAAACCGCATTTCCGTCTAAGAGAGGATTTGCAATATCACCGCTAACAATGGTTCCTATGTTTTTCAACAATAATTTTGACATACTATTTCTCCTGCGAAGTGAAATGACCTGCTTCAATACTCGCCTCAATAACCCTTTCAAGACTGGCGGGTAAACTGTAGATTCTTTGGTTTAATGCGGCACTGATGCCGTTGACGATGGCCGGAGCTGTGGGAATCAAGGCCGGTTCCCCTACCCCTTTAGCACCAAAGGGTCCTGTAGGCTCCGGGGATTCGACAATAATGGGTACAACCTCAGGCACATCAGATACGGTTGGCAGATGATAATCCTTCATCGACTCGGTTTTACCGTTTTCAAACTCCTCCATCAGGGCAAAGCCAAGGCCCATGGCCACGCCGCCACAGATCTGACCAACTACATTTTCCGGATGAATAGCCCGCCCAACATCGTGGGCGGCCACCACTCTCTCCACCGTTACTTCCCCCGTCAAGACGTCAACCTCAACCTGGGCCATATGACAGGCATAGGCATAGGTGGCATAGGGAACGCCCGCACCCGTTTTAGGATCTAAGGGGACAGTTTCAGGATCAAAATACCCTTGCCAGGAAAGCGAACCGCCCTTTTCGTGTATCCGCCTGGCAAGTTTGGCGACTCCAACCCGTACCTCAGGATTTGTTGAGACAACAACATCACCGTTATCAAAAATAAGAGAATTTTTCGGAGCCCGCAGTCGATTCACCGCCTCTGTGAGTAGGACTGTTGCCAGGTTCGTGACCGCATCCTTCACGGCATTACCGGAGATATAGGTCTGACGACTGGCGGAGGTAGCCCCTGCATTGGTGGTATACTTAGTATCTCCAACCACCATCTTAATATCTGCAGGGTCAAGTCCCAAAATTTCCGCCGCTATTTGGCAGAGAATAGTAGTGGAACCCTGACCAAGCTCTGCACAGCCAGTGAAAACAGTCACCGAACCATCCGCTTCCATTACCACCCTGGCGGTTGAAGGATTTTGCACCCCGGTATTGCCGATGCCGTACCACATGCCACCGAGGCCGATTCCTCTTCGCTTGAAGGGATCAGTTCCCGAATTCA
>JAAEOA010000161.1 GCA_024223715.1 bacterium
AGTGCGGTTCATGGTGTTTCCTCACTTGCAGGAAAGTCTTCAACAATGGGCTCCAATTCGAATGGAGGAGACAAGGGTCCGCCAGCTTTCTCCCAGCCGGAAACTCCAGCCCGCAAAATGAGAATATTTTCGTAGCCGCGCTTCAGAAGCTTGTCTGCAATATTGGAAACGGGATAAAGATCGCCATCACCAAAAAGCAGAATGGGATCTTCCGGATAGAGGTAATCCATTAGGGCGAGCAAATCGTCGTCAAAAGATTTTTCCCGCAAGAGGAAAGCGCTGGAAATTGTGGTTTCCATTTCGGCAGCGTTGGCCCTTGTATCAATAAACAGATAATTGCCTTCATCGAACAAACTCCGGGCTTCCTCCAAGTCAACCAAAGGAGCACTCAGCTCCAATTCATAAGCTGTGGCATCGGCCTGTAAAGGCAGAGCATCAGGCCTTAACCACCAACTAAGACTGGCTGCAATAACCGAAACCAATAACAAAGCGAAAGCTTGGAACATGGTTTTTTTCAGGTCAAAATTGATCCTGTGTTCAGAAGTTTGAGAAGATTGCATCAACCCATCACATCCTAATCATGTAAGTGACGGGAATTTCCATGACTGGTAGTTCTTTCAAGCTGGTGTGAATTTTTAAAGTCCCGTTAATCCGGCCGCTGGCCTCAATAGCTCTGGGGTCGGTTTTACTAATGGGAGCCCCTTTGACAATAACCTTGGTCTGACGGTTGGGAGTGACTTCCTTAAAAGTCACATCAATTTCCGGCAGGTCACATTCCACTTTAGTGACTTTGTATTCCATTTCGCCTTCGTGAGGAAAGACTTGAATACTTGTGGAAAAGGATTTCTTGAAACGGAAATTCAGCTTGTCAACGCTGAACCGTAAGGCCAAAACAGGCCAGGCTGACAAGTCGATATCGACAAATTCTTCACCCTCAATGTTTGTTTTGACCCGGACGTTGTCCCGCTGGCGTCCTGCAGGCATATCTTTGGGAACCGTGATGACCAAAGCACTGGCCTGTGGGTTGCCTTCGTAATTGTTGACGGTACTGATATCAAAAAGGCCTTTGCGAGATTTATTGGCACTGATTTCCAGATTGGCTGCTTCCGTGGCTGTGAAGAGGACTTTTTTGGTTTCTGAAGTGCCCACTGATGTTTGGCTGAAACCCATACGCCGGCTTCCCGGGTCCACCAGCAGGGGAGAAAAAACATTGGCCTGAATGATGATGCTTGCATCGGGGGTGCTTGGGTCATTATTGAACACATGAACGATCTTGGTAATGTTGCCGTGGAATTTTTTACTGTTGAATGAAATGTCCATGAAAGTCGATTCCCCGGGGGCCAGTTGCATCTTGTTCAGGGTGGGTACCGTACAGCCACAATCGGCTTTCACTTCGCTGATGACCAACAGACCACCGCCTTTGTTAGTCAAAGTCACCTGCATTTCCCGGCTTTCGAGCTGGTTCATATTTCCAAGGTCGAAGCTGTCATTGTCCAGATGAATGACCTGGGCGATGGCAGAACCGGCAAAAAGCAGGCTGGACAGCAAAGAAATTAAAGACAGGGCGATGGCAACTGTTCGCATGTGGAAACCTTTCCATGGGGATTCCCTGCCTTCGGGGAGGGAATTAGTGACATTGAGAGAAAAACCAAAAGGTATTATAACCGATAACAGCGGTCTTGTTCCCCAACTTTTTTGTTCAGATATAATTTGGTGCTTTTCTCGCTGCTGGCAAGGGTTTAGGATGCCTTTTGTTGAACGGAGGTAAAATGCTCAACAGCGAATTGAATCTCAACAGTGTGCGCAAGGGGCTGGGCCTGATGGTCCTGGTTATTGCGCTTGGAGTCTTGTGGTTTATGGCCATGGAAGGCTTTTCCTTTATGGACGCCCTCTATATGACCATTATCACGGTAAGTACCGTAGGGTTTAATGAAGTCCATGTACTTGACATCTCGGGACGGATTTTTGTATTAGTATTGATTGTAACCGGGTTAACGGTAATGACTTACACTCTCGGTGCTGTGGGCAAGGTCATCATTGAAGGATCTATCCAGCACTATCTCGGAAGGCAGCGCATGAATCGCGAAGTGGAAAATCTTAAGAACCATTACATGGTTTGCGGTCATGGCCGCATGGGGAACATTCTTTGTGAAGAATTGCAACGTGAGGGTGTTGATTTTGTCGTCATTGAACAGGATCCGGACAAAGCTCAAAAGCTGATCGAGAAAGGTTATCTGGTGGTGAAAGGTAATGCCACCGAAGATCACGTTCTGGAAACCGCCGGTGTTCGCCGGGCCAAGGGGCTGGTGGCCGTTGTCTCCAATAATGTAAATAATCTGTACATTACCTTATCTGCCCGGGAAATGAGCCGGCAGGAAAATCCCTATCTTTATATTCTTTCGCGTGCCACGGACCAAAGTGCCAGCGAAAAAATTACGCGGGCTGGAGCGAATCGGGTTATTTCGCCCTATGCTATTGGGGGAATGCGAATTGTTCAGGCTCTGTTGAGGCCCACCGTTTATGACTTTGTTGAGGTGGCCACTCAAAGCAGTGGTCTTGAACTGATGTTTGAAGAATTTATTGTGGGAATGGATTCCATTCTGAATGAAATCGCCATAAAGGACTCCAACATTCGCAGCGATTTTGACGTCATTGTTATTGGCATTAAAAAACCCAACGGTCAGATGATTTTTAATCCCGGACCCAATGTTACTATTCATACAGGTGATGAACTGATTGTTTTGGGTGACCGCGATCAATTAAAACGCCTGGAGAAGATTGTTCTTTAGAGTATCTTTTACCAGGACTCTTCCAAGATTAGGAGACATCCATGAGAAATAGAATATATGACAATATTACCCAGCTTGTGGGCGATACGCCCTTGTTGCGACTAAACCAATTGAATCAGACTTCGGCAAATATTCTGGCCAAACTCGAATCTTTTAACCCCATGTCCAGTGTAAAAGACCGCATTGGTGTGGCTATGATTGCCTCGGCTGTAGAACAGGGAAAACTTCAACCCGGTGGGCATATAATTGAAGCCACCAGTGGCAATACAGGCATCGGTTTGGCTTTTGCGGGCTCTGCTCAGGGGTTCAAAGTTACGTTGGTCATGCCCGAGAGCATGTCATTGGAAAGACGTCAGGTTTTACGGGCCCTGGGTGCGAAACTGGTTTTGACTGAAGCAGCCGGAGGAATGAAAAAAGCTGTGGAGGTAGCCAACGAGATGCACTCTTCAGATCCAGGCTCCTTTGTTCCCAGCCAATTCGATAATCCGGCCAATCCGGCCGCCCACAGTCAGAATACTGCACGGGAAATCTGGAATGATACTGGCGGCAAGGTCGATGTCCTGGTTGCCGGAGTGGGAACCGGTGGCACTTTGACCGGTTGTGGCCGTGAATTGCGGAAAAAAAATCCGGACCTCAGGATTGTGGCAGTGGAACCGAAAGATTCAGCTGTTATTGGCGGTGGCGATGCCGGACCCCATAAAATCATGGGTATCGGCGCTGGCTTTATTCCTGAAAACCTGGCCACAGACCTTATCGATGAAGTGGTTCAGGTGGAAAACGAGGAGGCTATGCAGTGGGCTCGCCAGGCAGCTGCGGAAGAAGGCCTTTTTGTGGGTATTTCTTCGGGAGCGGCTCTTGCTGCAGCAATGAAGGTGGGGGCCGAACCTGCCTGGAAAGACAAAAACATTGTGGTGGTTCTTCCGGATTTTGGAGAGCGTTACCTGTCAACTGATTTATTCAACCATTTGAAAGACTGAAGAGAACCAGGGGATATATAAATGACCAAGGACGACAGAGTCAGCCGGTTGCGGAAATTGACCTCCCAGGTGGTGGACAGCTACCAGCAATTGGGTGGCATCAACTTGCTGGGCGAAAAAAATCTGCCCTCACAAAAAGCAGTAGCCAACATATTGCAGGAACTGCTTGCGGTAATTTTCCCCGGTTATCATGGGGACCCTGTATTTGGTGATGCAGATTTAGAATTGCTAGTTGGTGGCCGGCTGGATCGCTTAAATCGTCATTTGACCCAAATGGTTGAACAAACCCTGGTGTTTTGTTTCAAGAATGGCTGCCATTGCCCTTCCTTTAAAGGGCTTACTGAAAAAGATGACTGGCCCAGTGCCCTGGCAGTTTCTGCCCGCCAAATTTCGCTGGAATATCTTGAACAATTGCCGGAAATTCGGCGGCTTTTGGATACCGATGTCACGGCCGCGTATGAAGGGGACCCGGCGGCGGCCAATACTGAAGAAATCATTCTTTGTTATCCTGGAGTGCAGGCTATTGCGGTTCACCGATTGGCTCATCCCTTATTTGTCATGGGGGTTCCGTTGTTACCGAGGATTATGAATGAATGGGCGCATCAGCGCACAGGTGTGGATATTCATCCCGGGGCAACTATTGGCGAATATTTTTTCATCGACCATGGGACCGGCGTCGTTATTGGAGAAACAACCCTCATTGGTAATAAAGTAAAAGTTTATCAGAGCGTAACCCTGGGTGCTCTCAGCTTTAATAAAAATCAGGATGGTAGCCTCGTTAAAGGCGGCAAACGACATCCGACCCTGGAAGATGAAGTAACTATTTATGCCAATGCTACCATTCTGGGGGGCGAAACAGTCATTGGGCGTAAGGCGGTTGTGGGTGGTGGAACCTGGATTACCAAATCGGTGGCTCCAGGTCAAAAAGTAACAGCCGGGAAATATTAGAGAGCGGAACCAGTGACAGGTTGGTTCTGGTTTTGGAGTCAATTGCGTGTTAGAATTATCGGGAGATTTTGTTTTTTCAATTCAGAAATGAGGCGGCCAAGTTCATGGCTTTTTCCAAATCGAAACAGGCAATATTAAAGCAGTTATTTTCATTTATGATTCTCAGTTTTTTATCCAGTGGAGCCATGGCACAGGACCCCAACGATTTTCACGGTTTGAGTCGAGCCCGCTTCGAAGCCACAAAAATTAGTGCCGATGAAAAAGATGGCGCTCTGGGTGATTCCGCTGCCAACAGTGACCGCTACGACATGCTCAGTTATGACCTCGATTTGCGAATTGATCCTTCAGATACCAGCTGCGTCGGCTCCGTGGTTATGGTTTTCAGCAGTGTGGTATCCGATCTCCAGGAATTTGTTTTCGATTTTGACACTGGTTTCCCCATTTCACAGATCATGCATCACGGGTCGGCCGTGGTATTCAATCAAATGACTGGTGATTCGGTTGTGGTGCAGTTACCGGTTCCGCTGGTTATGGGTCAGACCGATTCCCTGGTCGTGGAATATTCCGGACAACCCGAAGAACCCAGCTGGGAGCGGGGCTTGATTTTTCGAACCTACAGCTTCGGAGGCTACACTGCACCTCTGGTGGCGAACATGAGTGAACCGGCCTATGCCAAGTACTGGTGGCCATGCAAAGACCGTCCCGACGATAAAGCTTTTACCGCGGTCAGTTTGACCGTTCCCGATACCCTTATTGGGGTTTCCAACGGAACACTGGTTGCCGAAGAAATTCCCGAGGCCGGTTGGAAGACCTTCCACTGGCGTGAGTCTTACCCAATGCCCACCTATTTGGTTTCGGTTGCCATCAGTAACTATCAGCTTCAGTCTGAAGAGTGCACAACCTCCGGAGGATCAGCTGTCCCATTGCGTCATTGGGTTCTGCCTCCAGACTACGACGATGCTCTGGTCGATTTTGCTCCAGTGTGTGAAATGATGGATTTTTGTGAAGACAAATTCAGTGCTTATCCTTTCCTGGGTGAGAAATATGGGCATGCAGAATTTCTCTGGAATGGTGCTATGGAGCACACAACAGTAACCAGCATTGGCCGTGGTTCCCTGACCGGGGCAGGCACTCATGACTGGTTAATTGTCCATGAACTGGGTCATCAGTGGTTTGGCGACAGCCTAACCCCCCGCAAGTGGGCAGATATCTGGTTGAACGAAGGATTTGCCACTTACACAGAAGCCTTGTGGGAAGAACACAAAGGCGGGCGTGAGGCTTATTTGGAATATCTTGACCTGAGCCGCAGCGAAGCTGTCTGGGAGTTTCAGGGTCCGGTCTACGATCCGGTCCCTGTTTTCCCCGGTCGGGTTATTTACGACAAAGGTTCCTGGATTGTGCACATGCTGCGTGAACGCCTGGGTGACGCGGTATTCTTTACTCTTCTGGAAGAATGGACCGGCAGTGGCGGCCGACCTGGCGGCACGGTCATAACGGAAGAATTCATCGCCCTGGCGGAATCGGTTTCAGGTCAGGAACTGGGTAACTTTTTCTGGCCCTATTTGGAGAATACGCAACTGCCACGCATTCTTTTTGAATATTCAATAAGTGAAGGAGACGCTGGAACAGATACCCATTTGGAAGTTTCACTGCGCCAAACTCAGGGGCAAATTTTTGACAATATTTTTCCCATATCTGTGACCACAGGCTCAGGAACCGAAGAGTTCAGGGTCAGTTTGCCCGGACGCTCGGTTCAGGCTGAGTTTGAATTGAATGCTCCCATCGAGTCGGTTCAATTGGATCCGGAAAGCAGTGTGCTTTGGAATGCTGCCGGAAGCAGTGGTCAATTTGAAGGCTTGAGCCTGGCCTATCCAAACCCATCAAGAGATCATTATGTTTATTTACGTTACCGTTTGGACGATACCGCAAATGTTGTTTTCCGGTTTTTTGACGCTCGTGGCCGTGAAGTTGCCCGTCGCAATCTGGGTTCCATCAGTCCCGAAGTTGGCTTTAATGAATATGTTTGGGATGAAAAAGATAACCGGGGAGCTCTTGTTTCTTCAGGTGTGTATTGGGCAACCATGGAAATAGATGGCAAGCGCTCTGTTTTGAAAATTTCCATAGTCCACTAAAAAACGTTTAAGTCTTTTCTCCTTTTGCCGATCAATCCCTCATGAAACCCTGTTACCCGGAGGCCTGCGGCTTTTTGGTAACACGAAGAAGTCTCTGAACGGGAGTATTGCTGTGATTGATGATGGAGATCTTGAAATTTTTGCGGCCTTTGTTGAAGAGGGCGATGAAATGATGGATGACGTCGAACCCCAGTTGGTGGAGTTGGAGCAAAGTTCATCCGACAGTGGCATGGTAGATTTGGAAACGATAAACAGCATTTTCCGCCTGTTTCACTCCATGAAAGGGAGTGCAGGGTTTCTGGAGCTGAATTGCATAGTCAAATTGACTCATAAAGCTGAAAATCTTTTAGATATTTTCCGGAAAGAAGAAGCGGCTCTTGGCGGTTCCGATGTCACTCTGCTATTGCAGACTATTGACTTGTTACGAAAAACCATGGCCGATTTAGTGGAATCCGGTCAAGATAATACTTACAAAGACGAGGTCAACGATCTGGTCGATCTTTTGCAAGGTTCCATTGAAAGCAAAAAGAATCCTGGCAGTGCCCCAGCTGAACAGGCTGTGGCCGAAGATGCAGCAGCAGTTGAGGCCCTGGAAGAGCCCTTTGCCCAGGAATCTGAACCAGAGTCTGATAGCTCTGACATTGAATTCCCAAAAATCAACATTACAGAAGAAATGCACGCCAAGTACATGGAAGAAGCTGAAGAATTACTGGATTCTTCCGAGCAGGATTTGCTGCAGGCTCTCAACGGTGAAGAGGAAACAGTTGATCTTGCCGAAGCCTTGCGCTGCCTGCACAGCTTCAAGGGGAATTCAGGTTTCATGGGATATTCTCATCTTGAGAAGCTGACCCATAAAACAGAAACAACTCTGGAAAAAGTGGTTGAAGGCGAAATAAAGGCCGACGAAGAAGCTTTGACAATATTTTTGAATGTTGTTGATGCTTTGCGCAAAGGTGTCGCGGATTTAGCCGGAGACAACGGCTGTGACGTGGAGGCCCTCGAGGTCCTGCAAAAAGAACTGGATGCGTTTATTGAATCCACAATTGGTAGTGGCAGCGCTGATTCTGAACCTGCGGAAGAAGCTGCTCCTGTTGTAAAATCCGGATTCATTCCACTGGGTGGCATGAAGAAACCTAAAAAAGTGGTGGCCCCTGTTGAGGTTGCCAAAGCGGATCCGGAGCCAATTACTACTCCGGTAGCACCAGCACCAGCACCGGCTCCGGCACCAGTTGCCGAAAAACCTGAAGCACCAAAACCACCTGCTGCCAAACCCGCCGCAGCTAAAATGGCTAAAGGCAAAGGAACCAAAGCGGCTACCGCTGCTCCGGCCAGAAAAGCCAGTGGCAGCATTCGTGTTGACCTGTCCAAGCTGGATTCGTTGATGAACCTGGTGGGTGAGCTGGTAATAGCCGAGGCGATGGTCACCCGAAATCCAGATCTCGATGGCCATGAATTCGAGAATCTTGAAAAATCTTCTCACCACCTGCGTCGCATTACCAGTGACTTGCAGGATGTGGCCATGAGTGTGCGTATGGTGCCTTTGGCAGGAACCTTTAAGAAAATGGTCCGTCTGGTTCACGACACAGCTCTGAAGGCTGGTAAAAAAGTGACCCTGAATCTTAAGGGCGAAGACACAGAAGTGGACAAAACTGTCATTGAAATGATTTCTGATCCGCTGGTGCACATTGTTCGCAACGCCATCGATCATGGCTTGGAAAATCCTGAAGAAAGAGCGGAAACTGAAAAATCCGACTCTGGCACAGTGACCATTGAAGCCCGTCACGAAAGTGGCGAAGTCTGGATTATCGTCAGTGACGACGGCAAAGGCATGGACCGCGATATTATTTTGAACAAGGCCATTGACAAAGGCCTTGTTGACGGAGATGGCAGCGACCTGCGCGACGAGGATGTTTACAAAATGGTTTTCGAACCAGGATTCTCCACCGCAGCTGCCGTAACCGAAATTTCCGGTCGTGGTGTGGGTATGGATGTTGTGAAAAAGAACATCGAAAAAATTAATGGCCGGGTCGATATTAAAAGCACCATGGGTACAGGGAGCCAGTTCAAAATGCGCATTCCTTTAACCATGGCCATCATTGAAGGCATGTTGGTGCGAGTGGGAAAATCGACTTACAACATTCCTCTGTTATCGATCAGGGAAGCTTTCCGTCCCCTGGATAGTCAGGTAACCACAACTCCCGATGGAGTGGAAGTTGTCAAGTTGCGCGATGACATGATCCCCGTTGTTCGCATGCACAACATGTATGGCATTGAACCTTCGTTCGATCAGCTCGATGAAGGAATTCTGGTGATTGTGGAAAATGATGGAGTGAGTGCGGCTCTCTTTGTTGACGAAATTCTAGGTCAGCAGCAAACCGTGGTAAAAGGTCTGTCCGATTACGTCGGCTCACCCCACGGCGTCAGTGGTTGCACCATACTTGGTGATGGCCGAATCAGCTTAATCCTCGATGTGGCCAGCATTTTGGCCAATACCGCCACCGCACCTGTGGCCGTTGTTTAGAAAACCGGAGGTCAATTGTGACTCAGGAACAGGAATACGCAGCAGATCTGGACGATGAACTGGGAGACGACTTCTACGAAGACGCCCAGAAAGATCGGTTCATGACTTTTGAAATCGCCGATCAGAACTACGGGGTCGACATCATGCATGTGACTGAAATCGTGGGTCTGCAGGATATCGCCGTTGTGCCAGATGTGCCTCATTTTGTAAAGGGTATGATCAATCTGCGTGGAAACGTTGTCCCTGTAATAGATGTGCGTTTGCGTTTTGGCATGCAGGAGGGCGAGTATGATGATCGCACTTGTGTCATCGTTGTTACTTTGGAGACATCCACCATCGGTATGATTGTGGACCGGGTGAACGAGGTTCGTGTAATACCTGAAGATCATATTTCACCACCACCTCAGGGTGGTGTAGTGTCAATGGAAGGCCAGTATATAACTGGTCTGGGACGAGAGGGAGAAGAGGTCACAGTGTTGTTGGACCTGGTCTCTTTGTTGAACATTCAGATTGATGAGTTTAAATAGAGCCAACAGGAGGATTCTGTCTTGGCAAAAGTAATAAAAGTTTTAGTTATTGATGATTCAGCTCTGGTCCGGGAAATTCTTTCCGTGGGGTTGAATTCCGATCCTGGTATTGAAGTGGTGGGGGCCGCAGTGGACCCATTTGATGCCAGAGAAAAAATAATAAAATTAAAGCCGGACGTGCTAACTCTTGATGTTGAGATGCCCAAGATGGATGGAGTGGAATTTCTAAGGCAATTAATGCCCCAGTTCCCCCTTCCTGTGGTGATGGTCAGTTCCCTTACTGAACGGGGGCAGAAAATTACTTTGGATGCCCTTGCAGCCGGTGCGGTTGATTTTGTTGCCAAACCCAAAGGCAATCTTGCTCAGGGGTTGCAGGGCATGATGATTCAGTTGATAACAAAAGTTAAGGCTGCCTCGTTGGCAAATGTTTCGCATTGGAAAAACCGGAAACCGGTCAGTGTAGCGCATCCACCTGTTGCACGGCCTTTTACCCCGCCAAGGGTGCAATCTATTACTTCAGGATCCACGAAGGTCATTGTTATTGGCGCATCAACCGGGGGAACTGAAGCTATTAAAGATGTTCTAATGGGTTTTCCCGAAAATACTCATGGGGTGGTTGTCACCCAGCATATGCCCGCTGGTTTTACCAAACTATTTGCAGATAGACTTGATTCTCAGGTTCCGATGGAAGTAAAGGAAGCTGAAGACGGCGACATGATTTTGCCAGGTCGGGTGTTGGTAGCCCGCGGGGAACATCAGATGACGGTCGTTCGTTCTGGCGCCAGTTTTAAAGTAAAAATTTCTAAAGGTGAAAAAGTGAACGGACACTGCCCTTCAGTTGAAGTGTTAATGAAGTCTGCTGCTCCTGTGTTGGGGAAAAACGCCGTGGGCATTATTCTGACGGGGATGGGTGGTGACGGGGCCCGGGGATTGAAGGCCATGCGAAAAGCCGGTGCCCGGACAATGGCTCAGGACGAGGCGTCCTGTGTGGTTTTTGGAATGCCAAAAGTGGCGTTTGAAACCGGTGGAGCTGAGAAATTAATTCCTTTGTCGAAAATTGCCGATGTCACTTTAAACTTACTCAACAGGAATGAGGCCTTGGTTTGAGTGTAGTTACACTGGGAATAGGGGAATATGGGGTTGTGAATCAACCCGATGATGTCATAAAGACTCATGCTTTGGGCTCTTGTGTGGCTATCATCATGTTGGATCCAGCCACTCGTACTGTTGGTATGGTCCATGTGGCTCTGCCGGAATCAATAGTTCATGAAGAGCGAGCCAAAAAACTACCCGGATATTTTGCCGATACCGCCATTCCGGTTTTGCTGGAAAAAATGAAATCTGTTGGGGCGGCTCAAAACTTACGCAAAATTATCGTCAAACTGACGGGTGGGGCCAATGTGATGGACAAAAACAATACTTTCAATATTGGCAAACGAAATGTTTTGGCCATTAAGAAAGGCTTGTGGGGCGTGCGAATGGGAGCCGTGGCAGAAGATGTTGGAGGGAACATCAGCCGGACTGTTACGGTAAAAATGACCGATGGCAAAGTTGTCATTACAACACCGGGGCGCGAGCCCGCAAATATTTAAGGGGGGGGAGCAAAATGTCAGAAATTACAGTCAAATCAGAAGAGATTTTAAAATCAGTGAAGAGTATTCCCGCCCTATCACCGGGGGCCAGTCAGTTACTCGATGTTCTCGGCGGTGGAAAATATGAAGTTTCCGATATTGTAAAAGTCATTGAAAACGATTCAGCTCTTACGGTGAACGTATTAAAAGTTGTCAACTCAGCAGCTATTGGTTTGCGCCAGGAAATGGCATCGGTTCACCAGGCGGTATCTTTCCTGGGCGATACCAAGGTTATTGGAATAGCCATGGCATCAGCTGGTAGAGAGACCTTTAATGCTGAGCTTTTAGGATACCAGGGCGATCGGGGAATGTTGGGGCGTCATTGCCTTTGGGTTGCCCTGGCGGCCAGAGAGTTGGCCCGGCATACCAATGGTGTCGTAGACAAAGGTTTGGCATTTACTGCAGGCCTGTTGCACGACATTGGCAAAGCAGTCGTCTCTGACTACATGGTGGAGTTGGTCCCGGATATTATCAAGAAGTCTGCTTCCGATTCCGGAACCAATCATTTGAAGGCCGAGCAATTGGTTATTGGAACAGATCACTGTGAAGTTGGTGGGAAACTGGCGACACACTGGAAAATGCCCCAAAGCCTTTGCCTGGGAATTGAACATCATCATAAACCAGCCAACGCACCAGATGAATTTAAGGTCATGACTTACGTATTGCACTTGGCCGATACCCTGGCTCAAATGCAGGGAATGGGTACTGGAGTCGATGATTTGCAATACGAATTTGATGGTTCCTACACTGATTTCATAAAACTTGAATCCTGTGACCTCGAGGGATTGGCCCTGGATGTCCAAATCGAATTTAACGCGACGGCCGAAGCCCTATTCGGAACCGACCTGGAGACGGAATAATGAAAATTCTGATAGCCGATGATTCTGGAACCGCCCGGATGTTCATCAAACAGTGTCTTGAAATTTCAATCACTGAAGACGTGGAATTTTTTGAAGCAGAAAATGGCCAGGAAGCCCTGAAATTGATGAAAACCGAGGCTGTTGACCTGCTGGTGACAGACTTGAACATGCCCGTTCTCGACGGCCGGGAATTGATCCGCAGAATAAGCGCAAGTCCCAAGATGAATGGCACACCGATGATGGTCATAACCAGTAGCGGTAATGAGGCTCGCAAGCAGGAACTTCTGGACTTGGGAGCTAAAGTGGTGCTGCGCAAACCGGTCAACCCCATGAAAATTTCAAAAGGCCTGGAAGCTGTACTGACCACTTCAGAAGGATGGTAAGACGATGGAACTGGCAACATTCAATGTAACTGCGGCGATGAGCGAAGCTGTTTCTGAAGTATTTGAATCCATGGCTTTCCTGGTTGCACAACCAGGTGAAGCAGAGCATGCTCCCGAAAAAGGAGTGGCTGCGTTCTATACCCGGCTTCCCATTTATAAACCGACCCCGGCCATGATTGGCCTGGTGGTCACTCAGGAAATGGCCCTTGAATGGGCAGGTGCCATGATGATGCGGGATTTCAACATGGAAGACGATGAATTCGAAGTGATGGATGTTCTTAGTGAACTGGCTAATACCCTTGGTGGCAGTCTGTTGACTAACCTCATGCCTGATGGCTGTTCTTTTGAGCTGGGTCTTCCCGAGTGTCGTCACATTGGTGATATTGTGGCTGACAAAGAATGGGAAAATTCACAGGAATTCCTTTTCCAAATTGGTAACAAAGGATTTTATCTGACCTGGGAAGCGTCCTGATTATTTATTAGGTTGGCCCAGATAGATAAACAACCCCGACAGTCTGAACCATGACTGCCGGGGTTGTTTTTATAAACTACTATTTCCAATGTGACGAAATAAATTCATCCACTTCAGGAATTCCACCCTGGAACAAAAGATAACCGTTGTGCGGTTCTCTTTCGGTGGTCTCACCGTTGATGGGTGTCAGCATGATGCGTTTGACTTCATCATAGTCATGGCTCTGGCCCAGGGCCCAGCCTAACTTAACATACGCCACTTCAGGTAGCATGTTCGAGGCAGGTACCACACCCAGACTCATAATTTCCCGGCCGGTTTCGTATACATACATTTGCACATAACCCCACATGGTTTGCACGGTCATGTAAATATGAACTCCTGCTTTGCGCGCCCGGTCCAGGGCTGGGTAAAGCGGCTTGTTGACGTGTCCCAAACCGGTACCGGCAATGACAATTCCCTTGTATCCGTTTTCCACCAGACTATCGATGATGTCCGGCTTCATGCTGGGATAATAATAAACCAGAGAAACCCGATCATCGAAAACAGCATTAAGTTTAATTTCATTGTCGGGCCGGCGTTTGTTGTAGTCAGAACGGAAGGGCGTCACGCCTTCATCGTCAATTTTTCCAAGAGGAATGTCGCTCAGTGTGCGGAAGGTGCTGCGGTAACTGGAGTGCATTTTCCGGACCCGGGTGCCTCGGTGCAACAGACCGTACTTGTCACTGGTTGGACCAAACATGCAGACCATGACTTCAGCAATGTCGCTGGTGGCGGCGGTGCGCGTGCTGTTGATCAGGTTGATGGCCGCATCGCTGCTGGGACGGTCGCTGCTGCGCTGGCTGCCAACCATGACAATGGGAACGGGTGAATCCTGAAGCATGAAGCTGAGGGCCGCTGCGGTGTGGTGCATGGTATCGGTTCCGTGACCCACCACAATTCCCGCCACGCCTTTTTCAATTTCTTCGGCAATGGCCCGGGCGCAACCCATCCATTGATCGGGTCCCATGTTCTCGCTGAAAACTCCATAGAGTTTTTCGGTTTCCATGTTGCAGATATCGGCCAGTTCGGGCACCGAGCCATACAACTCGCCAGGACTGAAGGCGGGAATAACCGCCCCGGTGCGGTAGTCCAGACGGCTGGCAATGGTGCCGCCGGTTCCGAACAGTTTGACCCTGGGCTTTTTGGGGTCGTGAGGAAACTCTTTTTCCGGGATCTGATAGTTGGCCACCTTGCGGCCTTCAACGGAAATTCGTTCCACCGTGTCATGACGGATGCCAATGTTGTACCCGGTAACCAACTTCAGGACAATATGATCGGCATCGGCAGTTTCACTGCGGGGCAGAATGAGTCCACTGAATTCACCTCTGGTCGTGTACAGGGTCACTTCACTCCAGACAGGAGCTTCCTGTGCCTGCAATAAGTCCAGAGTGGGGCTGCGGTAACCTTTATAATCTTCCTGATTGAAACTCATGACAGCACCTCCCGAACCCAGCTGAGGACTGTTTTGCCAGGCACGCGGCCCCGCAGTTCGTCCATGACAAATTGCATGGCAAAGGCTTCTTTCCTGGACAGATCGTCAGGGGCTTCGGGGGGAACAAGTTTGATGGCCCGGTCAAATATTTCACGAGCTTCGTTTTCTTCCATTCGTGGAAGCAGTGTTTCATCGCTGTTCCAGAGGGATTCGTAAATGACTTCCCCTGCAGCCAGTTTGTTGAGGGTTTCTTCCCACCAGAGGCCAGCTGCACCCATTGCAGCAGGGCGGGGACAGGAGCGGTCCAACAAAAGAGACGCCAGAGCGTTAGCTCCAATTTTTTGGGCTCCAGGTTTGTTGATCAGGTGTTCAAACAGTGACCAGGCCCGGTGCCGGCTCAGGCGTTCGGCAAGATCTTCTCCCACACCTTTTTCTCTCAGTTGTGCGTACCGTTCCCAGGGGCGAAGTCCCAGAGAGGCTTTAATGGAATCCACCCGGTCATCTTCCAGACGAATGGGAGGCAGATCAGTATCGGGGTACATGCGGTCAGCACCGGGAAGAATTCGTTCGAAGCCATTGGTACCATCGGCCAGTGCTTGACGGGTTTCCTGAGGAACCCCGAGGCAGGCTTCCTTAGCCCGAATGGCAATTTCACGGATGGCAGTTTTTGCATCTTTTTGTCGGCCCCAAACCACCAGAACAGGAACGTTGGCTTCCACATTACAGGTGCGCACAACACGGTCCCATTCAGCACTGCTGAGAGTAGGGACTTCCTGAGTGCTGAGGGCCAGGTTTGGCAGGTCGTCAATGCAGGCAATAACCCGAATGCGGTCACTGATTTCCTTGAGGAAGCTGGTTCGGGGTTGAGTTTGCAGATTCAGCAAACCCTGAAAACCTGGCAGGGCAATTGCCATCACCGTTGCGCCTTTTTTGATGGCTTTGGCAATGAATTTACAGTCGGTTCCCTGGACGCACGAAGTTACATCGAATCCCTGATCGCTTATGGAATCGGCGGTAATACCCCGTCGGGCCAGTTCCCCCTGGATTCCCACCAGAGTGCGCTGGCGTAAGGCTTCATTGTGAACTAGTCGGGGAATGGCCCTCAGGCTGGAAACGCCTTTAATTTCAATACGGGTTCCGCCAGTGACCGAAACATTAACATCCTGACGCCCGGCACCGCTGCCGGTACGAACCAAACCACTGGCCCGGGCCAAATGACGGATGACCTGGCCTACATCGCGGGCTTCTTCAGGAGTTTTCATGTCCGGGTCGGTGACGGTTTCAATAAGGGGCATGCCCAGTCTGTCGGTGCGGTAAACTCTTTCGTGTCCTTTGTCGCTCACTTCGCGACAGGAATCTTCTTCAATACTGATTTGGCGGATGTGGATGTTTTTATCGCCGAAAGGGATGTCGCCATCGGTGCCAATAATGGCGGTGCGCTGGAAGCCGGTGGGAATGCTGCCGTCGAGGTATTGTTTTCGTGTGATATGAACTTCACCAACGATGTTGCACCCCAGTAACATGCCAACGGCGATGCTGCGATCCAAAGCCAGATCATCAATTTCAAAAGGAGGGGCATCGTCCATTTCGTAGGTGCAAACGGTTTCGTTATTCAAAAGATAATGGATGTTTTTCCTGGTCTTGAATTCCATTAGGGCGGTGCCATCGTATTCACCCATTTCTGAGAGGGTGGGTCTCATGTGCCGTAAGACTTCAGCGTGATGTTCGGTGCTATTGTATTTCCCGGCCGGGCACCGGCAGAATAACTTGCGTTTGGTCAGCAGTTGCTGGTGAACTTCCAAGCCCACCATGAAACCGAGATCGGCGTAATCTTCGGGGCTGAGGTTGCCATAAAGGGGTAGGGGAGTCAGAAGCCAGGGATCAGACAGGGTTAGCGGGTTTTCCATGAAAAGCACCTGGTGTTTTCGGGCTGGGCCCGGGTCAGAATAATCTGTGCCAAAAAGGCAGGTATGGGAACCGGAACCGAAGGAACATAAAGGTATTGAAGATATAATTCCAGCAAATAACATCAAATAACACCCTTGACGATTGAATGGGTCTCCATTATTGTACAAATGACAAAAGCGTAACGAAATCAGCTAAGTTTTAGCCAATGTGGTTAATGATTTAACAAGTTGAGGAACAAAATTATGGAGGCCGTGCAGTGAGGAAGCAAAAAAAAGGGTGCGATGTACCTGATGCAACAATTCAGCGTCTGCCCTTATATCTGGAAAAGTTGAAATTACTGCAAGCCATTGGTGTGGAAGATGTTTCATCAAGGCAACTGGCCGAATCTCTGGATATAAAAGCCAGTCAGCTGCGCCACGATTTCCATTATTTTGGTGGTTTCAGCCGTCCCGGTCGGCCTTATCAGGTAGCCAAACTGGTTCCTGCCCTGGAAAAAATAATAGGCATCGCGGTACCGGTTCCCACAGCCATTATTGGTGCCGGTCATCTGGGTCAGGCCCTGGCCAATTACCAGAATCTGGACCTGCAGGGTTTTCCTGTAATGGGGATTTTTGATGTAAATCCGAAGCTTATTGGCCTGGATTTCCGCGGCACCATTGTTCAGGATATGGACGAAATGGAAGACCTCATTCGGGACAAAAAAATTAAAATTGCCATTCTGACGGTTCCTGCGGCCAATGCACAGGCTGTGGCTGACCGGCTTGTTGAGGCTGGTATTGTGGGGATTTTTAATTTTGCTCCAACGGATTTGAAGGTTCCCGATACGGTTGCTGTGCGTAATGAGCGACTGGCGGTGGGCATTATGTCTCTCAGTTTTAAGGTGAAGTGTATTCTTCAGAGTGCTGAAGAAGGCGAAGGTGCTGAAGAGTTGTAGGGCCTCATAGAAATAATTTTTGAATAGCCACATTTTGGTTTTGAACATGATGTGGCTATTTCTTTTTTGGGCTAAATATTACTGGTATGGGGAACCACCAATGAGTACAGCCAAAAAGAAAATGATTGTTTTAATATAGACGATTGTAAGAACACCGACCGTCACAAAAAAGACTGTCCGTCCCTTGCTGGGAAACTTTATTTCCATTTTGGTAATATCGCTTTTTTTCACAAGCTTGGAGTAAGGCTTGATCGCTTGGGAAAAATCGTAATCAAAAGAAACTTCAAGATATACAGAGTCTTTGGTGAATTTAATGATTTTTCCCTCGTGGAAAGCACTTTCAGATGTCCAAATCTTACATTCTTTACCAATTAGTTCGCTTTCCTGAAAAGAATTGCCATTTTTGTCTCTGGCGATGATGGCCCCTGATGGGGCATGGGTGTAGGGGGTTGGGTGGTAAACTGAACAGCTTGTCAGAAAAGAAATTAGCAGCAATGTTGATAGTGATTTTGTAATAAATTTATTACAAATTATCATAATGCCCTGTCCTTTAATACATTTTTTGTTTCCAAATTGACTTAACTGCAAACAGGCATAATACAAGCCCTATTCCTATATTTTGGTTTCCAGAAATTGGTGCAGCCCCCAACTTCGCAAAGACAACATACCCCTTTGATTCAGAAAGAAGCCCCCATAATAAAAACAAAACACCAACAAGAAAAAGAGAAAGGTTAAAACCAAATTTGAACCGAACATCATTTGTACCATACCTTTTACGAAGTACAAATGCTGGGCCTCCGAGGATCGCTAATACTAGAAATGCGACTAAAATAGACAACATCTCCATTTCCTGTACCTCCTGTCCAAACTACTGCAAACGCCCAGACAACCGTTTAAAACCCCACCTTACCTCACCAAAGTAGCTTTCCGAATGGCAGGTTCTCCTTCCGATTCGACCATGAAAAAATACTCCCCTGATGGGGCCGACCCACCCGAAGAATTTCGTCCCTGCCAAACGGCAAAATGATCACCAGAATCCATCACTTGATCCAGAATTACTTTTACGAGCAAACCCCGAACATCATACACAGACACCCGCACATGCTGGGACGCATCAACCCTGAACGAGACGGTAGTTCGTGGGTTGAAGGGGTTTGGAGCCACTGCCAGGGAAGACTTGGTGGTATTAGTTTCATGATCTCCATAAGTAATAACCATGTCTGTGCCCGACACCGGCCATCCGTCATACGTTACACCAGTCAATTCGGCCAAGTCATCAACACACGCGATGCCTGCTTCGGTTCTGCGGAAGTTGAACAAAAGATCAAGGTCCCCATCACCATCGACATCTTCTTCGCGCCGGATGAATCCATAGTCCTGGCTGTGTGCCTCGGACGCCTTTCTGGGCCCAAAGCGTACGGTTGTATGATCAACATCCAGTGCATCAAAATTAGGCTCTGTGAGAAGAGCAACAGGGATGACATCACTTCCCTGCGGAGAACAGGAAATGGAATTTTCATCACTCCCTGGTAGAATATCAATGGAGCAAGTTTTGAAATAGTCTGAGCATTGCAACGGAAAAACTTTCATATTGTATGAAGTCCCCCGTGCGAAAAGCTGGTTATTACCTATTGCCACATCAAACACACGATTCATGGTATTGATGAACCCAACAATTTCTGCTGAACCGGGATCCACTACGTCAATGACCGCCACGCCCGCCTCACCAAGGCTCGCGTATAAATACCCCCCATGGTACTCAAGTTTGCACACTGAATAATCCGATGGTAAGAGCAAAGTTTTTAATAGCTTTGGCTGCTCAGGATATCCACAATGAGCAATTTCAATTTTTCCTTCACGCCCTATAAATACCATGTCATCATTGCAGAGCATATCCATTGGCCCCTGTTGATTTCCCAACTCAAGAGAACCAACGGCCTCCAGATGATAATCGGTGCCATGAGACCCTGTATTATTTGTATCGTAAGTCATCTGCATGGTTTTGATCCCAAAATCTTCGATATAAACAACAATAACATCATTACAATTTCCAATTTGTTCAATGGAATCATCCATCTGATAGGTTGCCAATAACCTTGGAGCCTCTGGGGTATCAATAGAAACGACAGAGACAGAACGCCCGCCTTTGCAATAGACAAGGTCATCCTCAACAACAAACTCGTAAAAACCTAAACCCCAAACATCCAAAGTTCCCAGAAGAGGATTATTTCCGAAATCAGACACATGAGCAGTTACTAAATCTCCTCCGGAAGAGAGAACGAT
Organism: bacterium; assembly: GCA_024223715.1. Classification (GTDB taxonomy): domain Bacteria; phylum Krumholzibacteriota; class Krumholzibacteriia; order LZORAL124-64-63; family LZORAL124-64-63; genus LZORAL124-64-63. The sequence goes on from JAAEOA010000161.1 coordinate 19,837, forward strand.
AATGTTGTCTGAAAACCCGATATCACGCGCCACAAATGGCAGAGAAATTTCCCTGATTATTTCAATATTATTTTCACCACGGGAGTCATATATCCGAACCCCCTGATGACTGTTACTTTCACGAAACGGCACAAACAAAAGGGATTCGTGAACTATTAAATTGCTCCATGCATCTTCCAAAACTACATCAAAAAGAGGAGGAGCTTGGGTTGGGTCTAAGTTTAAATCAGTAAAAACAATTTTATCTGGATGAATACATGAAAAGACCCGGTTTTCATAAGTTTGAATGTCCTGCACATCAACCAATTCCGGTACCAAATATTTGAATTCCAATTGAGGAAAATTCTCAACCGAATAAATTCCCAGGCCATGGTCTTCCGGAACAAACAAGTATTCACCTACTGATCCGAAACTCCGGCCATTTTCAAGAACCGGGCCCAGATTTGTAATATTTTCAGGGTCCTGGAGGTCGAATCCCTGGAGCCCTGGAGAATCTCCATAAGTTATTAAATGATCACCAATAATTTCCATTTTTCGAACATGAAAATCGCCAAAACAGGCCGAAACAGGAGTAATATGGCGAGGGTCCTCAATATCATACACCCTGATGCTGCTTCCACTGACCCCGACAATCGCATAGTTTCCCATTAGTTTTACAACGTTACTAATTGGACTTTCCGGTAGTGCGGCCCCATCCATTATTTGAATGTTATAAACATCGGTAATATCCAGGATTTTGAAGAATCCGTCTTCACAGACATACAGCAAATTGCCCCTGGTTTGGAAAGCTTGTTTTTCCACTTCCACGCCTGTGTAGCCCACAAACTGATCGTTCAGAGGGTCGGTTATATCAACAGTCCAGATAAAACCCAACACATCAAAATAGAGACGATTTCCTTCAAGTTTTATCCACCCAGCCGAAAGTCCTAATGTGTTCAGTGAGTTGACGTGGGTAAAACCTGACCCTTCTGTAAATTCAAAAACACGGATGCTGTCTCCTGGAACATAAAAAAGACCCTCATGGTACCTGGCGCCATAGGTTGGATGATCGATTGAAAACAAATCGACCATGGGGTTGCTTGGACGATAATCCACACAATCTTCATGGTAGGGAATGGCCGCTGCAGGAAAGGCATTTACTCCTAAAACCAGAAGTCCTAAGGCAACGATAGCCAGGATGAATGGTCCTTGGAATCCGGAAGTTCTGGAAAAGGTCCGATTGACTGAATCAGCCATCATTTTATATCCCCCAAAATATTAATTTCTGAATAGATGAATTAAACCAAATCAACGAGAATAACTTTCCCAAATGCTATTCTCTACTTATGATCATACCAGTTTTCCATATTAAATTCCAGAATAATCGGTTCCTCGTACAGGCAAACAGACCATTGCATCCTGCCTCGATTGAGTAGCGATATCCGCTTCACGAGTTTTGACTAACCGATCGGCATTGTCGGTGGTCATAGATTGGTCCTATCGTGGCGTATTCATTGATTTCTCAAATAATATGGCTTTACCAGCGAACCAAATTAGCCCCCCAGGTAAACCCGGAACCAAAGGCAACAGTAACCAGTAAATCGCCTTTTTTGAGTCGCCCTTCCTCAACAGCCTCAGCCAGAGCAATAGGAATGGTCGCTGCTGTTGTATTGCCATATTTCGCAATATTGGAAAACACCTGCTCCGGTTTCAGTCCCAGCCGTTGACCCACCGCGTCGGTGATGCGTTGGTTGGCCTGATGAGGAACCATCAGGTCAATATCTTCGGGTGTGAAGCCACCTTTTTCCAAAACTTCATTAATGCTTTCACAGAAACGACGGGTGGCGTGTTTGAAAACTATTTGCCCATTCATTTTGGGAAAATGCCGGCCTTCATCAATCATGGCAGAATCGATTCGGCCCTCCATAGTGGCTACCGGACCTTCCAGCCATAAATCACGGGCGTATCTTCCCTGACTGTGAAGAACCGAGGCAATCACTCCCTGGTCGCCTTCTTTTGCCTGCACCACTACAGCTCCGGCACCGTCACCAAAGAGAACACTCATGTCCCGACCCCGATCCGATTTGTCCAGAGCGGTAGACTGAATTTCTCCGCCAATAACCAGAACAGTTTTGGCAGTGCCCGCACGAATGAAGCCATCGGCGGCAGCCAGACCGTAAACAAAACCGGTGCACTGGTTGCGAATGTCCATGGCACCGGCAGTGTTCAATCCCAGCAATTCTTCAATAAAAACACCGTTGCCGGGGAAAGCCACATCCGGGTTCAGGGTGGCAAAAATAACCTGATCTATGTCAGAGTTTTCAATGCCGGCGTTGGCAATGGCCCTTTCAGCAGCCTTGGCGCCCATTTCTGCACCATTCAAAACAGTGCGTCCGTCTTCGCCCATGGCCAGCCAGCGACGTTCCTTTATGCCACTGCGCTCGGTAATCCACTTGTCGCTGGTATCAATAATCTGGGCCAGGTCGTCGTTTGTGACCACGTTTTCGGGGGCGAAAAATCCGGTACCAATGATGGCAGCTCTAATCATTATTTCTCCTGATTTATCGATGCACGACAAAGGCGTCGGCCAGGTTTTTTTTGTTTTGTTTGAGGAATGTATTGCCTTGGTCCCGGGAGGTGAAGTAGCCAATCCAGACCCGGTAGACCATGGTGCCCTGACTGTTGCTTCCAGCACGAACCATGGCTTTAAATCCCATTTCCCCGAGACGGGCAGCTTCTTTATCGGCGTTGGCTGCATCGCCGAAACCACCGGTTTGAACTGCCCAACGTCCTTCCGTGCCAGGCTTTACTGCAGGAGCGTCCGGCTTTGGATTGCTCTTAACTTTTTTCACTGGTTGGGACTGGGATGCTTTGGGCTTTTCTGTTTTTACAACGACCTTTTCAGATTCCTGATCCTCAGAAGGTTGTTGGTCAGAATGGGGCGTTTCTGGAGTCATTTTCAAACCCTGATCGGCGATTTCCACATCACCACTGCGGGGGGTGTCGCTGTGAATAGACAGTTCGGTTTGAGCCGCGCTGTCCGGAGCGGTAACTATTGACTGACTCTCGCCAATGCCTGTGGGCTTAGAGCCGCCTTTGGGCCAGAACAGCAGGGCACACCCAAGAATGACAACCACAACAGCGACCAGCATGATCGATGGAGTGCCTTGTTTGCGGCCCAGTTGACCTGCTTTGCTGCGGGTGCTGGTGCCATTTTTGCGACTGCCTTCATTCTTCTGTTCAGATTGGGACGGTGGTTTCTTTGCCATGAAAGCCTTCTTTTGAAATTGCCTGAGAAAAACTCAGGCCGTATTTTTTTGAAATTTAGGTTATCATAAGGGCAAGCAGTAGAAAATATCAACGGTGAAGCTTGTTTTGTTTGATCTTTGTTGGCCGGAAGTTTCGCATCCTCCAGGGAAATCAAAGGAGATCTGGTTTTGGGAAAAGGAAAATATAAGGGCCGCCGGGCCGAGGCATTCATTTTCGATCTGGACGGTACCCTGGTGGATTCGGGCCGGGATATTGCCCTGTCCGCCAACTTCACCCGGGCTCATTTCAAGTTGCCGGAGCTGGAGCTGTCTCAGATAGAATCTTATGTTGGAGATGGAGTGGCCAATTTGTTGAGCAGAGCTCTCGGGCACAATATTTATACGGGTTTAACCGGCAATCAGGGGCTTCCCGTAAGCGAAGAATTGCACCAGGAAGGTATGGCTGTTTTTGCTGATCATTACAGTCGGCATTTGCTGGATCATACCCGTCTTTATCCTGGCGTATTGGAAATTCTGGCCCGTTATCGCGGTTTCCCCCTGCATGTAGCCACCAACAAACCTCAAAAGTTTACTGAGGCCATATTATCAGGACTGCACCTGGACGGAGCTTTTCGCAAGGTCCTTGGCGGCGATGTTGTGGCCGCGCGCAAGCCGGACTCAGGTCATCTTCAGGAATGCCTGAAAGGAATTTCCGTAGATATCACCAAAGTGGTCATGGTTGGCGATAGCCCCAACGATATTAACGCTGCCAAAGAGTTGGGCGCCATTTCAGTAGGCTGCTCTTATGGGCTGGTTCCGTTGGGAGCCATAAAAGCGGCCCAACCAGATTTCCTTATTGCAGATATTAGCGAGTTGGCGGGATTGTTTCCTTCACGTTCCTAATCAGTCCAGACTGTCCAGCAAACTCTCCAGTTGCAGGCGAACACTGGTCAGGGTGTAAGGATCGTCCGGATGATCTTCCTGGCCGGGATGGTTGAACATAGGCCGTTCCAGATATTGCCGGCCCCAACGCACGTCGGCAGCCCGTACCAGATCCTGCATTTGCGAGTTAGAGGCAAGAAGAAGGGGCAGCCACTCCTTGAGAACATTTTCCGGAGATATTGGGTGTTTTTCCAGCAGGGAAATGTTACCGGCCAGACGAGCAAAAAGTTCAGCTCGCAGGGATCCTTCGGAATCGTAGAGGTTATTTTCCAGAATAGAACCAAGGTCCATTAAGGTTTGCTGGGATTGAGGAATGGGAGAGGCCCCTTTCAGATTCCCGCTTCCGGCCCGGCCAATGGCATCGGCCAGACTGAACTTTCGTTCTCGCCTGATTTCCTTTTCCGCATCTTCTGTGGTATCTTTTTTTCTGTCCTTACTCATGCAGTGAAAATAACAAAGGATTGCCTGGTTTTGAAGTCCGGAAAGCCAACCAAAGAAAATTCCACCAACCCAATGCCGCACCTTGCTGCCGGTATTCCCGCTTCAGGGGGACAGTTAATTCTGCACCGCCGGGCCCGATTGCTCAAGATGCTGCACCCCGACCCCGGAGGCCTGCTTTTGGATTTTGGTTGCGGGAATGGGGCCCAAACTCTGCTTCTGGCCGATTCTTTTGACCAAATCTACGGAGTGGATATAAACGAAAGCTTTTTAAAGGGCTATCAGGACATCTTGCGGAACTCTCCTTTGAATTCAATGACCAGCTTGTTGGCTACCGGAGGTCAGCCGGTTGATTTACCTTCCGATTGCATTGACCTGGCCACTTCGTTTACGGTCCTGGAGCATGTCCCGGATGAAAAGCCGGTGTTGAAAGACCTGCACCGTTTGCTCAAACCTGATGGGAAATTAATGGTAACGGTGCCCAACCGGTGGTGGATATTCGAAACTCATGGGGCCAATTTGCCTCTGCTGCCCTGGAATAGGGTGCCTTTTGTCAGCTGGTGGCCCAAGAAATTGCATGACCGATTTGCCAGAGCTCGAATTTACCGGCGGGCTGAGATTTGCAAGCTGGTTCAGGAAGCTGGATTTAAAGTCGATGAAGTGTTTTACATGACGGCTCCGCTTGATGTAATAAAATGGGCTCCGCTGAGGAATTTCCTCCGGAAAACCCTGTTCCGTGGTGATCGCAGCAATTTCCCCTTTATGGCTACTGAAATTGTTGTTTTCGCGAGTAAAGAGCCTCTTGGTTAGGGTAAAAAATGTGTTGGGAGCAGGAATGAAAACCTTGTTGAAAGTGGTACTGATAATGGTTTTTGGTGGAATTATTAACGGTGGGTGCAGTTCTTCGCAGAATCAACAGACTCCCGAGCCTCCCCGTGCTGAAATAAAGCCTCACGAACTGACTTCTCATGGAGAAAAAAGGATTGATAATTATTACTGGCTGCGGGAGAAAGAAAATCCGGAAGTAATATCTTACATCGAAGCTGAAAATAAATATTTACAAGAGGTCATGGCCCCCACGGAAAATTTGCAGAAAACTCTTTTTGCTGAAATGAAAAACAGAATTAAGAAAGATGATTCTTCCGTCCCATATTTGTACAACGGTTTTTGGTATTACACTCGTTTTGAAGCCGGTTCCGAGTATGCAATTTATTGTCGTCGAGCTGATGGAAGCGAAACAGAAGAGGTCACGGTTAATGGAAATTCCCTGGCCTCTAAAGATGGATATTTTTCCATCACCGGAGTTGAAATCAGTGCTAATTCCAAATATTTGGTTTTTGGTATTGATACCGAAGGCCGGCGTTTTTACACTCTAAAAATTAAAGATTTACAAAGCGGCAAAATCTTACCGGAGGTTATTGCCAATGTTACTGGCGAATCGGCCTGGGCAGCTGACAGCAAAACCTTGTTTTATACTCGCCAGGACCCGGAAACCCTGCGCAGCTATCAGGTTTGGCGGCACGAGCTGGGTACAGACAGCAGCCAGGATGTCATGGTTTTCGAAGAAACAGATGATACTTTTGACGTGAGTATTTCCCAAACCAAAAGTGAAAAATATTTGGTTATTACTTCTTCCCAAACGTTGAGTACCGAAATCAGAATTCTGGAATCGGACAATCCGTTTGGACCGTGGAGAATATTCCAGGAACGACAAAGAGATCATGAATATCATTTGGAACATCAAGACGATCGTTTTGTCATTCTAACCAATCATGAAGCCAAGAACTTCCGACTTATGGAATGTCCTTTGACCAAGACCGACCTGGATTCATGGACAGAAGTAATCCCTCACCGGGATCATGTTTATTTGGAGAATTTTGAAGTTTTTAATAACTGGCTGGTTCTGGAGGAAAGATTCGATGGGCTAACCCATTTGATGATCTCACCGAACGATGGTTCAGAACCACAGTCAATGCAATTCTCCGATCCAACCTGGACAGTGTGGCTGTCTACGAATGTGAACATGGATTCAAACGTCCTCAGGTTTGGCTATTCAAGTTTGACCACGCCCAATTCCATTTTCGATTTTGATATGATCAACGGTGAGAAAACCCAGCTCAAGCAAACCGAAGTTTTGGGCGATTTCGACTCTGAAAATTATGAATCTGAATACTTGCAGGTTCCTGCCAGAGACGGAATTCTGGTTCCGGTTTCACTTGTTTACCGCAAGGGTTTGAAAAAAGACGGTAAAAACCCCTTGTTACTTTATGCCTACGGATCCTATGGCTACAGCATGGATGCCAGTTTCAGCAGCAATCAGCTAAGTCTCCTGGATCGTGGTTTTGTTTACGCAATTGCCCACATTCGTGGCGGCGAAGAAAAAGGAAGAACCTGGTACGAAGACGGCAAGCTTCTGAAAAAGAAAAATACTTTCACCGATTTTATTGATTGTGGTCAGTACCTGACCAACCAGCAATATACTTCCAGTGATCGTCTGTTTGCCATGGGTGGCTCGGCTGGTGGTTTGCTCATGGGAGCGATAATGAACATGTCTGCGGAAACCTGGAGGGGTATTGTTGCTCATGTTCCCTGGGTCGATGTAGTCACCACCATGGAAGATGACAGCATTCCGCTGACCACCAGTGAATACGACGAGTGGGGAAATCCGGCGGACGAAGAATATTACCGCTACATGCTTTCCTACAGTCCGTACGATAATGTTACAGAAATGGATTATCCGGCAACACTGGTAACCAGTGGCCTGCACGACAGTCAGGTTCAGTACTGGGAACCGACGAAGTGGGTGGCCCGTCTGCGTGCGCATAAAACAGACAATAATCCTTTATTCTTGAAGACCAATATGGCGGCTGGACATGGGGGAGCATCGGGTCGCTTCCGTCGTTTGGAAGAAACGGCTCTCTCGTATGCCTTCATGCTGGATCTCTTGGGAATTAAGGAATAAGCGTAGCTTTTTGAACCAGCCTGATGGGGCCATTCTCACCCAGGGCATTCATGACAAAGAAATAAACCCCGCCCGGTTGGGTTCCGCCATTGTTGTCGGTCCCATTCCAGTGTACCTGGTGGTTTCCCGCTTCAAGGTTGGCCTCAACCAAAGTCTTAATATGGCGTCCCCGGGTGTCAAAAACCTGCAATTGAACCCCGCTGTTCCGGACCAGACTGAACGACATTTCGCAGGAAGGGTTAAATGGGCTGGGGAAGGGTTTTTTCAGTTCCATGACCAGAGGAATCTGTTCGACTGAGGTTGTGGATAGCAAAACTGTGAAGTTTTGAGTGGAAACAATAGTAGCATTCCCAAGAAGATCACGCACTTCCACTTGAAGGTGAACCTGTGAAGTTTGCACTTCAGGGGCAGTCCAGGTCCAGGTGTACTGATCAATATCGGGATACCAGCTGAAAGAGTCGGTGGGCTGCCCATCAATCCAGATCGCAGCTGTGAAGTCATTCTCGGTGGTGCCTGGATTGAGGTCGGAACTGGCCCAATGAAAAGTAATGGAATCTCCAGCATGCAGGACAATATTGTCAGCAATGGGGTCCACTTCAAGTTCCGGGTTTACAGTATCGACCAAGGTGGATTCGCTAATACCAACACCAATGCCAGCGAGGCTGACGTCAACCAAGAACGTTAGCTGGATACAGGTGAAGATAAGAATCATCCATAAAGGCCGAAACACAGAAGAACTCCAAAATGTTGGGAAAAAACTGAATACCCTGATAGTATAGCACGTTTTATCAATTTTTAATAGTGGGCGGGTGTTTTTACCAAAAAAAAGTCGGGTCCCAAGGACCCGACTTTTTTAATTCAAACAGGAACCAGATTACCGGTACAGACTTTTCAGGTTGTCGAAGGAAGTGGCTTGGGTAGCAACTACGTCTTCAACCAGGTTGATGCCGGAAGCAGGTCCGTCAGAAGCACTCAGGCCGAATCCAATTTCTGCGCCGTTAGCCAGAAGGACAACGGGGAAGGCAGGATCAACAGAACTGGGGTTGGTGCCACGCAGGGTGAACTTGACAGGCTCGTTAGTAGCGGACATGTACAGAACACTGATGGTCGCGAGCAGGGTAACATCACTGGTCAGGGTGGGGCTACCGAATCCAACGATCATATTGTCAGCGGATCCAACATTCAGAGCTTGAGGATTAGCGAAAACAGTGTTCAAAACCTGACCAGGACCCTCCATGAGGTAACCAGCTTCGAAGCCGAACAGTTCTTCGAAGGTTGGGTTGGTGATAACAAGGTACATCATTTCGGTGCTGTAAGGGGCGACACCAGTGATTTGAGGAATGTCAGCGTCCATGTCGAAGTACAGGCCCATCATGTCAGCGTCGGGATCCACAATAGCGAAAGCGGAAGTGGCCACGAACAATGTAAGCATTAGAACTATCAGTTTTTTCATTTTGCAAGACTCCTGTTGAATGCAGGAAAAGTTTTCTGGTTTGGTGCGCGAAATCGCAATGAGCTGCTCTGCCTGCACCTGAGCAACCATCCAAACATAGAATAGCGAGTGTCTGATAAGTAAAAAACTCCGATTCTCAATGGAGATTTTCCTACCGACAGAAGCCATTATATCACATTTGGTATGATTTGTTTAGTAAAAAAAACAATAATTTGAATAAAGAGGTGGTTGGCCCGTGATGGAAACCGGTTTTATCGCCCTGGTTTTTGAGTTTTTCTTTTTAAATTGTCCGTTTGGTACTGGGAGTTGTCGGCGTGGGAGATTAGTAGAGCTTTTGAATCCAGTAGATTTGCAGGATTATCCACTGAATGAGTCTGGATAGCCCGATAAGAGAGGGCGGCCAGCAGCAATTCGAAGGCTTCTTTATTAAAATATTCCACATTTTGGTGAACATTGGTTTGCAGATATTTTTTCCAACAGGGTTTCTGGAGCATTTTCGGAAGCCAGGAAATTTCACCACGACCCATTTTCTTGATAATTGGCGGGCTTTCGGACAGGATTTCAGCCATCCAGACCGTTGACCAGGCCAGTTGTGAATTTCCTGTCCACTGGGAAATAATCTGGGCTAATTCAGTCAAAATAAGCTGAAAGTCGGTGGGACTGGGGTCAGACTCAGTCCAGGGTTCGGGTAAATCCAGGAGCACATTAGCCAGATAATTGGCTTGCAGAATGCGGCTGCCGGGCAATTGATCCAATAATTCCTGCAATTCAGCAAGGGTTCCGGGGCCCAAATTGCATTGGGTCTGGATTTTTAGAAACAGTGATTCGCAACGGCCTTTTTTTGGTGACGAGCCCTCTGTGGAAGTGGTTTCCTCCTTGAAAGGCAACTCTTCCAGCTCAGCCAAAATTTCTGGAGTCACTTTTTGGCTAATTTGCTGCAAAGCAGGGGCAATTTCTTTGCGCCGTCGGGCGGTATCCATTTCAGGAACACCCTGACCTGCCAATTCGGTGGCCAACTCAGTCCAGGAGCCGTCAACATCTTCGATCTTTCGGAAATTGACCAAAGCCCGGGACTGGTAACCGTTCAAGTGGGTATGAAATCCGTTGTATATAAGGTCAGAGCTTTTCTGCAGATACTCCAGGCCATCGCTGTGGTCACGGAAGAGGTACCAGATGTTGGACCCATCTTCCAGTTGCAGGGCTTCAGCAAGGGAGTGGCGAACCAGATTGGGATCTTCCGAGGAGGCTGTATTGACCGCAGAGCTGTGGCGTAAGGTCCCACTGGTTTCTTCGTAAGAGTTGTTGTAAATGATGAGCGCTTTTTCATCTCCAAATCTATTGGTATAGGCAAAGACGTTCTCATCGACATGATTGCCATCGGACTCAAAATCGAAAAGAGCAAAGTTTTCTGCTCCGCTGAAAAGATGTCGCAAGCGCATAAGGGGGAAAATCTCCCGCTCGTGACGGCGCACCATGTCTTCGTCGATGCTTTCATCCCAGCAGGCTTTTCGGTATTCCATACCGTACTTCTCACTGAAGCCTTCAACTTGACCGTGTCCAATCATTGGCAGGCCGGGAAGAGTTACCAGTAAAAGAGCGCAACCGAAATATTTATCCGAACGTCCAAATTGTTCGACAGCGGTTTTTTCGTCGGGGTTGTTCATGAAGTTGACAAAGCGTTGCAGCACGGCGGGACTGAATTCCAGAACGTTTTTCAAAGTTTGCCGGTACTTGGCATTGTCTTCCATTTTCAGCATGTTCATGAAGGCACTGTTGTAAACCCGGTGCATGCCAAGGGTGCGTACAAAATAGCCTTCCATGAGCCAGAAAGCTTCAGCCAGCAATAGAGTGTCCGGGGCTTCAGCTGCCACCCGGTCTACCACCTGACGCCAAAACTCTTCAGGGAAAACCCGGTTAAATTCTTCGCGACTCATGCCGTGTTCAGCACGGGAAGGAATGGCGCCGGCATCTCCCGGAGCGGGAAACCACAAACGCTGGTAATGTTTTTTGGCCAGAGTCATGGCTGCATCGAAACGAATGATGGGGAACATGCGGGCCACATCGAGAATGACATCGGTGACGGCTTTGCGAACTTCTGGCAGCAGGAAATTCAGCTGGGCGGTATCGTTCCAGGGCATACTGGTGCCGTCGTTACCGTGGTAGATGTAGCGGGTGTGCCCGGATTGGTTGTCCACCCTCTGGAAGACCACCGATGCGTCGCTCTGGTCCCAATAACCATCTTCAATGCGCACCGAAACGTTGGGGTTTTCGCAAAGGTCGCCGCCGGTGAAATTGTAGGCGGGAAAGGGAGGGTTCGCGGCCTGCAGAAACCAGTCCGGATGTTCCACAATCCAGTTACTATCAATTCCCATGTGGTTGGGGACCATGTCGCTGGCCAGTCGGATGCCTCGTTGTTCGGCCCGGTCCGATAAGTTTTTATAGGCTTCCTGCCCGCCTAAATCCTGAGCGATTTTGTAATCACGCAGGGCATAAGCGCTGGCAGCGGCGTCGGCGTTGCCAAGATATTGTTTGATTAATCGGGAAGCTTCCGAGCGTTCCCACAGACCGATTAACCAGAGTCCGGTAATTCCCCAGCGGGCCAGTTTGTCCAGCTCTTCATCGGGTATCTCAGCCAGGGTTCGCACGGGGTAGCCGTACAATCGGGATAATTGATCCAGCCAAACATATACCGATTTGGCCATCAGAACGACGTTGCTCATCCAGTGGGCATCCTGGCTGAAAGCTTCGGGTTCGACCAGAGTATAATCGCTATCAGTTTCCCGATGCGAAAATTCCAGAACCTGGGGTGGACCCGGTTCACCGCTGCGGGTGGTGTCTTTTTCTTTCAGAACATCGAGAGCCATTTGCAGGCGGCGGGAAAGTTCTTCGGGTAATAAATGTGCCCAGGTCTGACGGATGAAATTGATTTGCCCGCTTAGGGAATCGGGACTTGCCAGCATGGGTGAGCGCAGCAGGTGCAGCAGGCTGCCGCCACCTTTGCTACCGGTTTCATTATCTTCGAGGAAGTTTTCCAAACCAGTAATGAAGGGTACAAAAGAAGCCTGGTGACGAAGCTCACTGTCGTCAAAAAGAGGTGCCGCCTCGGCTGCTGCGGGATTGGAAGTATTCAGAAAGAGAAGCAGCATTTCCAGGGTGGCCTGCTGGCGCCCACTGTTGCCCGGGCCAAGTGTTGGATGCAAAAAATCGTGGGCCGTTTTGCGGGCAAGTTGCACCTCCAGAGGAGGGAACAGGTCTACGAAAGAGCGAAAGAGAGCGCCTACTACTTCGGTGCCCAAATTCTTTTCGGCCCATTGGTGGCAGCGGTCCAAACAGTCGGGGTTGGTGTTTTGGAAATAGTCGATAGCAAGGTAACGCAGGACCTGGTTGATTGTGCGAAGGGCCAGCAAAGTTTCCGCGTGTATGGGGTGCTGGTTTTCACTTTGGCGGACGGGGTCATGATTGATTCGGTCACTCAGTTTTCGGATGTCGTAGCCGGGATCGTCCAGACCATGGGGCAGATCCCCGGAAAGAACAGAACGCACGGCAAAGCGGTGCCAGGAGTCGTCCGAAAGGGGAAAACCAAAAACAAAGTACTCGGAAGCAGAAAATTTTTCATGATCCATGGTCGGCTGTCGCCCTTTCCTCTTGATTCCTGCGCTACAATCCGGATAATAAAAAAATGCAGCATGGCGGATCATTCATCGGAGTTTTACTCCCAGTGATCCGCACCCTATTATCAGGCCTAATCTGAAAATGACAAGGGCCTAATGGCAGCGAAAGGACAAAGCGTGAAAAAGAAGATTCGCATCGGCAACGCTGGCGGTTATTGGGGAGATGACCTGGACGCACTGTACAGGCAGCTCAAAGGCGGGGCACTGGACTATATCACCATGGATTTTCTGGCCGAAATTACCATGTCTATTTTGCGCAAACAACAGCTTCGCAACCCGGCTTTGGGTTATGCCAAAGACTTTCTGACGCAACTGGAAACCTGTTTACCACTTATTGTGGACAAAAATGTACGGGTTATTACCAACGCCGGCGGAATTAACCCGGTGGGCCTGGGCAGGGAAATCGTCAAACTCGCCCAAAAAATGGGTTACGATTTAAAAGTTGGTGTGGTTTACGGTGATGACATAACCAACCAGCTTTACGAACTGACTGCGGCGGGTGAAAAATTCACCAATATGGAAAATGGAGCCGATTTTACGGGCGTTCGCCATCAAGTGACCTCTGCAAATGTCTATCTGGGGGCCGAACCTGTGGTCGATGCTTTGGCTGCAGGATGCCAAATTATTGTCACAGGGCGAGTTACCGATACTGGAATCACCATGGCACCAATGATTCACGAATTCGGCTGGGCTATGGATGACTGGGACAAACTGGCTTCCGGGCTGGTGGCCGGACATATAATAGAGTGTGGTGCCCAGGGCAGTGGTGGCAACATCACCGACTGGCAAGATGTGCCCAGTTTCCACAATATCGGCTATCCCATCATTGAAATGCATAACGACGGGACGTTTTATGTGACCAAGCACGCTCGTACCGGCGGTCTTATCTGCGAAAAATCGGTAAAAGAGCAGCTGGTTTATGAGATGGGAAACCCAGCCCAGTACATTTCTCCCGATGGTGTAGCCTTCTTTGATACCATTAAAGTGGAAGAAGAGAAGGCCAATCGTGTGAAAATCAGTGGGGTGCGCGGGGGGCCGTCGCCGGCCATGCTCAAGGTTTCCATGGCCTATGAAGATGGCTGGAAGGCCGACGGCGAAGTTTTGATCAGTGGGCCGGATGTGAAAAAGAAGGCCGCCGCGGTGGAAGAAATATTTTGGAAAAAGGTTGGGCATAAGTTTGAAAAGATGCATACCGCCATGGTGGGCGCAGGCTCTATTTGGCCGGACAAACTCTCAAAATACGAACCTAACGAGATATACCTGCGATTTGGCGTGTGTGATCATAACTTAAGCAAAATCAATGATTTCAGTAAGGCTTTGCCTGCCCTTATTCTGGCTGGCCCATCTGGTATGGCCGTCAGTACCAGGGGCAGACCCCGCCCTCAGGGAGTGGTTGCTTACTGGCCTGCACTGGTGCGCCGAGACCATTGTGTGGCCAAGGTTCTGACCATTCATACCGATGGCAGTGAAGACTTCAAAGAGATCGATTTTCCCATGCGCGACGGTATGGGTGACCCTGTTTTCAGTGATGAACCTCGCAAACCGCGCAAACCTCGCCAGTGGAAGGGTGCTTTGAAGGAAGTTTCCCTGCAAAAGCTCTGTTATGCCCGCAGTGGTGACAAAGGTGACATGTGCAACGTGGGTGTTTTGGCCCGCTCGCCGTTGGTTTACGACTGGATTCAGGAAAATCTGACCGCTCGTTTGGTAAAGAAGTTCTTTAAAGGCAAGGTGTTGGGTAAGGTGACCCGTTATGAGTTGGATAACTTGCAGGGATTGAACTTCCTGATGGATGGAGCTTTGGGTGGTGGTGGCACCACAAGTCTTTTGGTGGATCCTCAGGGTAAAACCATGAGTCAGGCTCTGTTGCAAATGACGGTCAAGGTACCGGCTTCACTTTTGCGGGGCCTTACTTGATCTAAATTGCAGGTGGTTTTGAGTTTATGGCAGTCTTTCTTAGATAAGGCTGCTATTTTTTAGCCTATGGGTCATGTAGAGGCTAATAACCAAAAAAGTAATGAAAATACACACTTTTTTATATAAACCTTTGGAGAATATGTTATTATTAACTCCTGTCCGGCCTGGATTATCTTTAATCGGTCAGACTTTTTCGTTTCCCTGAAAAGAGTCAGGGGGAGAACTTTTCAGTTTTTTTGAATCCTTTGGAGGGTTACCATGAAGCGCATTGCTATTGCCTTGCTGTTCGTCCTGATCGCTGTTAGCGCCCAAGCTGCCACTATTTATGACATTCAAAACGGTTTGTATGATGAAGGCGCCATCGTTGACCTCTATGGTGTCACCGTATCTGCTGTCCGTTATAATGGTGTCTGGGTTTCCGAAGCCCCTCACGGCGCTTATAACGGTATCTGGGTCTACGGTCCTACCGAATTGGCTGTGGGTACTGTTGTAAACTTGACCGCTGGCGAATACACCGAATACTATGACCTGAGTGAAATCATGAATCCTGAAGTCCTTGTTCTTAATGTTGGCGAAGCTCCTGCTCCCACCGTTTTGAACGCAGCTGACCTCTTCGGTGGTGTCCCTCTTTTGGCTTACGACCCCGAAGCTTACGAAAGCTGCCTCGTGACCATCGCTGACGGCATGACTGTCACCGAAATTCTGACCTATGGCCAGTGGCTTGCTGTTGCCGAAGACGGAACTCCTGTTCTGTTCGACGACTACCTGTTCGACTCTAGCACTGTTCTGGTTGGCGACTGCTACAACAGCGCAACTGGTATCCTCGACTACAGCTTTGGCGAATTCAAGCTGCAAGCTCTTGAAGATGGCGTTGCTTTGGTTGACTGCACCGTAGCTACTGAAGAAGTAAGCTTCGAAGGCATTAAAGCTCTGTACCGGTAATTCGGGTTTTTCGGGGGGCTTGGCTCACTCGGAAATTACAGATGTTTTTGGAACGGCGAAGGGTTTTCCTTTCGCCGTTTCTTTTTATTAGCGTTGCGTCTCAATCGGGCCTACAATCCTAACAGGAACCTAAATACCTGAACCAAGGATACACCCGTGGCCCCGTATCTCATCGCCCTCTTTTTTGTAATAATAATTGTCTTCGCGATTTACGCCTGGCAGCAGGAACAAAAACGCCGGGCCGCCCTCAGGCACTGGTGCCGCCGCCAGGGCTGGAAAATGCTGGACCACAGCATTCAGGGCTGGAACAGAGACTACCCTGGAATCAAACTTTTCCAAAGGGGCCGGGGCCGTGAAGGTGATAACATCATCACCGGCCATTTCCGTGACCGCCCGGTAACCCTGCTGGACTATGAATACGTCACCGGCTCGGGAAAAAACCGAACCACTCATCGCCATGGGGTGACCCTTCTTAGTTGTGATTTTCCAACCATTCCGTTGCAAATTCGCCGGGAGCATATTTTCGACAAAGTGGGAGAATTCATTGGCGCGGGGGATATCAATTTTGAATCAGCGGAATTCAGCCGCAAATTTTATGTTAAAAGTGCCGATCGTAAATGGGCCTACGATGTGATTCATACCCGTACCATGGAATACCTTTTGCAAGCCCCGGAATACTCGGTGGAGTTTGGATTTGGTGAAATTGCAATCATCAAAACCGGGCGCTGCAACGGCGAGCATTACGAAGAAATGGTGGCCATGGCCATGAAGCTTCACGATCTGATTCCCGATTACGTCATTAAAGCAATGAAGGGTTCCTGACCATGCCTGTGGAATATTATTTTATCCCTCCGGTTCTGATTCTGATTTGGGTCATTGTTATTTACAATAACCTGGTCAAAACACGGCAAATGGTTCGCGAAAGCTGGTCGGGTATCGATACAGAATTAAAACGCCGGTATGAACTGATTCCCAATCTTGTGGAAGTTGTCAAAGGTTATGCGGCTCATGAAAAAGATCTGTTCGAAACCGTAACTGAAGCTCGCAACAAGGCGGCAGCCTCCAATGGAGATGCACGCAGCCAGGCCCTGAGTGAACGCAAGCTGGTTGATGGTGTTCGCCAGTTGCTGGCGGTTCAGGAATCGTATCCGGAATTGAAAGCCAGTCAGCACTATCTGGAACTTCAGGCGGAACTGTCCAACACTGAAGACCGCATTCAGGCCGCCCGCAGATTCTTCAATGCCAATGTCAGAGATTTGAATACACTGGTGGAGTCTTTTCCCACCAATGCCTTGGCTGGAGCCTTTAATTTCGAAAAAGAACCATTTTTTGAAGTTGAGAAAGCTGTTATTCGCGATGTAGTGAATATTTCTTTCACTGATTTGCCCTAATTAGTATTTCAGATTGCCATTTTTTGGCCGATGGTAGGGAGGAGTTACTAACTTTACCAGACCTGGAGTCACGAATGACCTTGTTGGAAAAATTGCACGAACTCGAAAAAAAGTTGCAAGCCATTGATACTGAACAGCTTGATGTCTCTTCAGAAATGGCGGATCATTTAAGAGTATTTGAACGGGTAACCGGGCAGTTAGTCAGGCTTGCTGATGGGGTTCTGAAAGCAGCCGGGGAAACTGTTTCCGAGCCAGGTGCCCAAAAGGGCTTCTCTTCAAAAAATTCTTCCGTTGATACTTCCCAGAAACCCGTTGCTGTTCCAGTGCTGCTGGTTGAAGATAATCTGGTAAACCGTAAATTGGCCACGCTTATTCTCGAACGTATTGGTTGCGAAGTTGATATTGCCATCAACGGGGTCGAAGGTGTGGAGAAATTTAAAACTGGAAACTACGCTGCTATTTTTATGGATTGCCAGATGCCGGTTATGGATGGTTACACTGCCACTCGTACCATCCGCGATATTGAAAAAGGTGATACCCATATTCCCATCATAGCTGTTACTGCAAATGCCTTGAAGGGCGATCGGGAGAAATGCCTGGAATGCGGTATGGATGACTACATTGCCAAGCCTATCGTACCTTCTGATTTGCAGGAGGCGGTTTCTCAGTGGTGCAGGGTTACGGTCTGATTTACCGTTACAAGCCTTGCGTTTCCCATTCCCTGAACTATAATCCTCTCAAATTACCAATCCCGAGCCTTCGACCGGAGAGTTTCCCATGACCCTGTTTACGCCTTTTGCCAAAGAAGCCGAAGAAATCAAACTGGACGCCGCTTTGGTAGCTGAATCCAACATAGAATCCTGGGCCCTGCAATTCAAACTGGGCACGGCCGGGTATCGTGACCTTCTGGATCCGGAAAACCTGTTTAATTTTGAGGTCCCTTTCAACGGCTTGAGTGCCGCCCTCATTATGGAAGCCAGAGCTCGACTGGCCGATGAAAATGGCATAAAAAGCCTGCATGTTGGTGGCGAGGTTCGTCCGCACACACAGGAATTTATTGATCTGGCGTCACGCATTTATTCTGCTCACGGCATCAGTGTTCATTTGCGACCCAAGGGTATGCGCACCACCCCCATTTGGTTATCCAGCTTTGGGGTTTTCTTCAATGAACTCGACGGCGGGGAAAACTTCACCGCATCTCACAGCCAAAACTACAAAGGTGGCTGGAAGCCTATGGAGGCCGCCGGTGGCCAGCTACTGGAAATGGCAGGCATGATTGCGGACCGGGTTCGGGATCTTATTGTGGAAGCCAAAGAGACAGGCATTACCATCAAACTGGCAGCTGCTGGCAATGACCTTGTTCATCATGATTTTGATCCGGTGGATGACTACGTTGATGTTTTAAAAAAAGTGGTACCCGAAACTCTGCTCAGGGAAATTCCAGCTGCCACCACCAATGGCTTTAAGGCTGGATTCTGCACCGAGGGTGGCAGTATGGCACCAACCGCCCGGCGAATTTTTGACTCCCTTAACATATCCATGGACGATGGCGGCACTGTCTTTTTCACTCACGAAGAAGAGAGCAATACTTTCCACGGCATTGGCATTCTCGATGGTGTTAACCACGGAGTGGATCCTGGAAAATGGCAGGTTTACAAGCATGTGGGCGCGCAGGAACTTCTCAAAGACAACAAATGCAGTGTTTTCTTCATTTGGGATCCCGATGGAGATCGTTTCAACATGGTCACTACCGCACCCATTGCTCTGGCTGAAACAGCCAAAGCCGCCGGTCTGGAAGTGGACCCACTGGACGATGAGCGCTGCTGTGTTTTCTTCAAACCCAACCAGATTTATTTCATGCTCACGGCCTTAAAAATTCAGTCTTTGGAAGAAGCTGGAGAGCTGGGGAACTACAACTGGATTGTGGCCAGCACATACCCTACAAGCATGAGCATTGGCGAGGTGGCCACTACCTTCAATAAACGATCTGATGCTGCTCTGGCTACCTACAGAGTGCCTGTGGGCTTCAAATACTTCGCTTCTCTGGTGGGCGGTCTGGAAAAACAAATTGCCGAGGGTGTTCCTGAAACAAACGCAACAGATGTGACCGGAATAAATACTGTTTTTGGTGGCAAACCCCGTCTGCTGATGATGGCCGAAGAAAGCGGTGGCGCCGCCATGGGACCGGCTGAACCGGTAAGTAGCCGCACGGGGAAACGCTCCAGCCTGGCACCCAAAGAAAAAGATGCCATGCAAATTGGATTAATGTCTCTTTGCCTCGGTGCCCGGCTTCATTCTCAGGACGGTAGCTTTGCCGCGTATTATCTGCAACTGCTCGAGGAGTTTGAAACCCGCTACCGCTTTTATGAACGGCGCGATGTGACCCTGTTCGATGAAAGTCTCAAAGGTGCCGCCCGGGAAGATGCCAAAGCCGCGGGCAACAAACGCAAAGAAGATACCGTTGCCTTCTTCGGGTCACTGGAAGGAAAAACACCTGCCGAAGTTACTGATATTTTGATTGGCTTGCTTCCTGAGGAAACCGATCTGCCAGAAATCAAAAGGGTTTTCCATGCCGGCGATGGCACTTTTATTGAATTTGAGAACCAGTGGTTTGAATTGAGGGCCTCAGGAACCGATGCAGTTCTGAGGTATTACATGGAGGGACGCTACCAGGACAAAGTAGCGCAACTGAATGAAGCATTCGAAGGAATGACTCTCCCCAATTGAATGGATTAAAAGCATAAAAAAAGGGCCCTCAAGGGGCCCTTTTTTTATGGTTACTTTAGATTTTAATACCGGAACAATCCGTAAAATTCAACACCTTCAAACGCGGGCTCAAACTTGCACACACCACCACTGCAAAGGTAACCGGCCTGGCGCGAGCCGAACCAGAGATTCAGGTTGCCTCCACGGTTTATGGTGTAGGTAATTTGTCCCGAAGGGAAGGGCCCTTCTTTTTCCGAGGCAGGGCGTTGTTCGTCGTATTTGTTGTTCATTTCAAACATGGCAGAGAAGGCCCAGCGAGGGGCGGTTTCGTATTCCAGTTTGAACCATTCAACATCGTAGGCTCCCAGATCATATCCGGTACCACCACCAAGGCGTACGTGTTGGTGCTCGGCCTGGAAGGTCCAGCTGTGAGTCGCGTCGACCATCCAGGTGATTTCTCCCACTGCGGTTTGGCGCAGGCCTTCGTTGTCCTGGTAGGCAAAACCGCCGGTCACACGGAAGGGACCCAGATCATCTTTCTTAACCGATCCGTAGGCCAGTTCGTAAACAATTTCGTCTTCCAGATTTTTCAGACGGGCTCCACTGGCAACCATTGTCCAGCCGGAGTCGTTGGAGTAGACCAGATCCAGGTTGTCACCTTTTTCATCGTCCGGGTCCAGGTTGTGCGGTGAGCGGTTCATCATGGTCCAGGTGAACTCGCGTGCCAGGCTGGGCGGACGGTTCAAGGTGGTCTTTCCATCGGCGGCTTTCACTACGGCAAATTTATCGTAGTAGCTGTGTTCCCAGCTGATGGAGAAAGGGCCTTTGTAAAGATTCAGGTTGCCGTACCAGGCTTTACCTTCGTCGGCTTCGTTGGTCAGGCGGTCGTAGTCGTAACCGGTTTTCTGACCGTGTTCTGCATAAAAGTCGCCAAAGCCAAAGTTGTGACGCAGGCGAACCGAGCTGACCCACTCGCGGAAGACATCGTTGGTGGCGTCGGGACCATTGTCAGAACGGTAAGTCATGATCGTTCCACCGAGGAACAAATTGTCCACAAGGTTCACTTCCGCATCACCGGCGCGAATATCGAGGGGACGAACGGTGGGAGTACCACTGAAGGCGGTAACATTCAGACGGCCTTTACGGGTCGAGGCAATGATACCGTCCAATTTGGTGTCGATACGAACCACACGGTCTTCGTAACTGTTGAAAATAAGCCCGCGGCCAAAGAGACCGTGGAAGTGACCGGCACGAACATGAGAATCGCCACTGTTGAATTCAAAGAACCGGTGTTGAATTTGGTTTTGACGGTCGCCTTCTTCGCTTGGTGCCTGACTGTTGAGCATAATCCCGGTGCGGAATCCGCCAAACTGGTAGCTTATGTCCAGCCAGTTTTCAAAAATTTCCTTCTCGGTTTCCGTAGAGTAGGAGTATTTAAATTTGTCGGTGGCAGTGACAGCTTCGGACCATACGGGTTTTCCTGTTTCCACTTTCAGGCCGACCTCCTGACTGGCCATGAGTTTTTCCAACTCGTGGGCGAGTTCTTCTTCGTCGCCTTCTTTGTAGCCCACATGACGGTAAACTTCCCGTCCGTTTTCATCGAAGACAATAAGGAAAGGAACCAGTCCGACAACCTGCAGAATGGAAGCCACTTCAGCTCCGGTATCCATTGGAACAATAAGGTTATCGTATCCCTTGGCACTTAAATAAGGCGCCACCTTGGCCACGCTTTTGGAGTTGTCGGTATTGACAGCCAGAAAAGTAATCTGGTCTTTGTACTGACCCGCCAGACGGTTCAGGTGAGGCATTTCTTTCACACAAGGTTTGCACCAGGTGGCCCAGAAACTGATGACCACTGGACCGTTGCCCAATGATTCATGATAGTTGACGGTGCCGCCATCGGCAGTGTTCAGGGTCCAGTCGCTGCCTGCAGGAGTGGCCTGTGTTTGGTTAGCCAGGCCCAGCACTGAAAACAGACAAATAGCCAATATGGCCAGAAGGCCGCCGTTGCTCAGGATCCGTTCCTTCATTATCACTCCTTGTGCCCGGCACGCCCGGGGTGTGGGGGCTTTGGTGGCCCCCGTAATAACTAAATGTTATTTGACCAAAGTCATTTTCACAGTTTCAGCTTCTTCGTTCAAGCGAACCCGGGCGAAATAAACGCCGGTGGCTAAATTGCGACCGTCATTGTTGCGTCCGTCCCAAATCAGATTCTGAGGTCCGGGTGAAACACTGCCCTGGAAAATGTTGCGCACAGCCTGACCTTTCAGGTTGAAAATCACGACATCGGCGTTCACGTTTTTAGTACCGCCCACTTCAAACATGATGCTGGTTTGTGGGTTGAATGGGTTGGGGCTGGCGTAAGGTTTGGATGCCAGCAAGGGGGCAACCATATCGCCTGCGGGAGTCAGTTCGTCATTGAACCAGGCCATAACCTGACTCATCAGGGCGTTGCGGTTTTCAGCGGAGTCAATACCCTCGAAACCAAAGCCGCAGAAGAAAGTTTTGCCGTCACCATAGAGGCCACGGGTGACTGCCAGGTTGCCAGAGTCGTAGTACATGGATCCAATGCCGTCACCGTAGGTGGTCAGGGCATCAAGGCTGGTATTGTTGCCAGCTCCGTCGCCACCGCTAAGCATGAAGGCCAGATCACCGGTGACAATGTCGCCCTCGGCGCCAAAGGCCGCCATGGCTGATTCATCAGCAAAGTCGTAGTCGGTATGCAGAATGTTTTGGAACCAACCCACACTGGAAGAGCTGAAGAAAGGGCTGGTGGGGTCACAGTAACTGTAGGCCAGGTTTTGGCCACTGAGGAACAGGTCACCACCGTGGTTAATGAAATAAGCCAGAGCGGAGAAATCGTTAATATCCAGGCCACCGTTAATATTTCCGGTCTCCCATACAACAGTTTCAAACTCAGCGATTTCAAAAACTTCCAATTGTCCCATTTCCTGACGATCCCAGGTGCCCACGGTATTGCCGATGGCTTCCAGAGAAGTGCGGTACCAGGCATCGAAGCCGCCGCCGTTGTCACCGGCAACCAGCAGAACATCCAGGCCGGGGGTGATGGCTGTGAAGTTCAGACTGTCGGTCATGTCGGGATTGTTACCACTGACAACGTCCACCACAATGGTGCCTTCGCCAATACTTTGTGCGGTTATGTCAATATCGATGTTGGTTTGTTCACCATCAGCAAGGGTGACATTAATTTCGGTGATGAATGGTGGGTAACAGGTCTCGCCTTCACAAATGGTTCCCACCCAGCTGGCATCCATGTTTTTGGTCAGGGCAATGGTGTAGGTGTCTGAGGCACCACTGTTGTTGGTCAAGGTGGCGTGGAAAGCCTGAAGGTTTCCGATGGCCGAAATGGCGCCATGGTCTTCGGCGACAAATTCAAAATTGGGGCCACCCATTCCCGGAGTGTTAACAGTAAACACCGTGAAAACATTGATGCTGCCGTCGTTTTGACTGACGATGGTGATGGATACTGAACCCACTCCAGGACTTTGAGGGGTAATGTCAATGATCAGGTCTTTTTCTTCACCGGCGGCCAGTTCAACTTCAATTTCGGTGATGAAAGGAGGATAGCAGGTTGTGCCGGAACACATGGTTGCTACCCAGTCTTCGGGAGAATTTTTGACCATGGTCACGGTGTAAACATCATCGGAAGAACCGGTGTTGTGCATGACGTTATCGAAGGCAGCGATGATCCCGATTTCAGATTCAAGCTCGGTCTCGGGAACCAGCAACTCAAATGAATAGTCGGCCAAAGCAGCACCCTGGCTCAGGGTGACTGCAGCCAGAACTGCAAGGAGTGTGATCAGTCGTGAGAGTTTCATGGGCGAATCCCTTCATTTGTTGGGCTGTTGTTGTTGTTATTCAGGAAAAGTGCAGCAGGGATGGAAGGATCTTGAGTGCTGATTCCGGCCTGCAGAATGTCTTTGGTGGCGTTGTTTTGCACAAAGGCAATAACATGAAGTTTGTCGAGGTCCCACTCACCTCGTTGAACGGTTTCGTTAATGACGTTGGTTTCACCGCTGGTCATGGAACCGAGAGAAGGCAGGGCGTCTACCCGGTCACGGAACAACCAGTGGAATTCAGTTTCGCCTTCGCTGCCGGGTGCTTCTTCGTATTCCTGCAGTTCCTGAACCAGAGCGATGTAAAGAGAGTGGCCGGTCAGGTCCACATCTTCCATGGCTGTCAGGGTGGCAGTCAGTGGAATGGTGGTATTGGTGAAATCGGCAGTGACATCAATAAGGAAACCAGGTTCGCCCTGAAGCGCCGTATCGATTAAGGTTGCCATTTCACTGGAGGTCGGGGTGAAGTTGGCTGACGTACCTTCAGCTTTTTCTCCATCGAGGGTCAACATGGGAATGCCCAGGCTCAGGGAATTCAGATAGTAGTTCATGCGATCGTTGTTTTCACTGGTATTGTGCTGGTAATGGGGGTCAAGGCCGGGCCAGCTCATGCTGAATTTACAATAAAGAACCCGGTCCAAACCGTAACCATCCTGATGCATCAGGTTTTCAACGTTGGTCGCCAGTTCCGGACAACCGGCACAGTCCACATTTGAAAAGCCTTCCATCATCACAACTTTTTTGCTGCGGAATGAGAAAGTACCAACGGCCAGTTCGGTGTTTGCGTTAGCTACAACGGTGGCAGTGTAACTGATGGGCGAAGAGTAATAGCCGTCAAGCACCAGCGAGACTTCCACGTCGCCGGCCTCCAGGTTGCCGATGGTGGCGGGAGTAGTTTCACCGGTGTCTTCGCCATCGAGGAAAATGGCAGCCCCGGTAGGTTCAGATGAAACGGTAAGCTGAGTGGGGGCCTGGTTGTTGAGAACAAAGTCGCGGGTGGCGTGTTGGGCCGGCAGCAAGTCAACGGTGGTGCTGACCGGATCGGGAAAGTATCCGTCCAAGACTACGGAGATTTCGTATCGGTTGGCATCCAAGCCGGTGAAATCGAATGGCGTGACTTCTTCGGTGTCCACACCATCAAAAAATATGGCGGCACCTGCGGGGGTGGAGGTCACCGAAATGGAGCCGGGTTCATAAGAGGGAGCCACCCGGCCACAGGACGTGAGCATGAAAGAAGAGAGCAGCATAACAACCATCACGACCGCAGTCATGATGGATTTATTAGACACAAGAATACCAGCAGCCCTAAAGGGGGCCAGAGCAAAATCGCGCATGATTCGCCTGTCGTCTTGAGCCGAAAACTGAGAGCGATTTCGGGTCAGGTTATTAAGGTGAGACAGTTTCAATACAATTATACGATAGATTACCGGAAAATGTCAATACCCAGTACCAGATTTTAAGAAGGATTGTTTTTCATTACTGATTGAAAATTAAAGAGTTATGAAAACGAATCTGTGGCCTGCGCAAAAATATTTTTGACTAATTCCGGGTTTTTCGGAAGGTCCTATGATACATGTGTATATCATATGTAAAAAATATCTAAAAACCCCAAACAAATATCACATTTTTGTGTGAAATGTCCGATTTTTCGAAAATTGATGATTCCATTTTAGCCCAAAGTATGCTAATCTCCTTGGTGGTATGGTGTGGAACCGCGCCTTTCGGTTGTCTGGTTTTCAGGCAACTCCGGTTTTCGCCCGGAAATTCGTCCATTTTTGAGCTGGGCGATGAAACCGATCTCTCCACTTTGTACCAATTATTCCCGTTTTTCTGTTTGTTCCAGAAAGGATCCACACATGCGCTTGAGAATGATCCTCGCAGCCCTGTTTATCTTCGTCCTCGCGGCGGGGACGGCCATGGCCGCCAACATTCCTGTTACTGGTGACAATGCCAGTCTGCAGATCTCTTCCGAGTCTCGCGGCAGCCTTAATTTCCATATGGAAATTGGTTCTCTGCAGTCCATGGACGTGTCCACCAAAGGTGGCGACTTTACACGTCTGATGATCCCCGGATTCCACACCTCGATGGTTGAAGGACAGCCTCAGCTGCCCATGATGAACCGTCTGATCTCCATTCCCGTAGGCTCAAACGCCAGCGTGAATGTATCCAACGTGCGGACTCGTACCATCAGACTGGCTGACTACGGCATTACCAACCCGGTATTTCCCGTGCAGCCCAGTATGTCCAAAAGCGCCAATCCTGACGAAGTCGCCTTTGTTATGGACCGTGCTGCTTACAGTCAGAGCGAAATTCGCAATGAAGTTGCCCAGGTTGTGTACCAGGGTCGCCTGCGCGCCATGGACATCGGTCGTCTGGAAATCAGCCCTGTGGCTTATTTCCCTTTGACTGGTGAACTGGAAATCATTGAGAGCCTCGATGTAAGTATTAACTTTGAAGGTACTGATAGTGGTTTGGCTCGAGACCTGATGGCCAACACATACAGCCCTTTCTTCGAGCACCTTTATGCCGGCATGGCCGGTAGCCGCGGTTTCCAGGATGATTATCCTGATCGTGTTGCTGACAAGGTGACTTACGTCATCGTGACCCCACCCATGTTCGTCGGTCAAATGAGCGACTTCGTGGAATGGAAAACCGAACGTGGTTTTAAAGTTATCACCGCTGTTACCGGAACTCCTGAAGTGGGAAGCACCACCTCGGAAATCCAAAGCTACCTGCACGGTCTTTATAACGACGCTACCGTCGAAAACCCTGCACCCAGTTTCATCCTTTTTGTTGGTGACGTGGCTCAAATGCCTACCTTCACCGAAGCTGGCGATGCAACTGACCGTCCTTACTGTGCTGTAGACGGCGACCTGGTACCCGATATGTACTACGGCCGCTTCAGTGCCACCAACCCCAGTGAGCTGCAAGCTCAGCTGGACAAAACCATGATGTACGACCAATTCACCATGCCTGACCCCAGTTACCTGGGCAACGTTGTGATGATTGCCGGTGTTGACAGTGGCTACGCGCCCTCTCACGGTAATGGTCAAATTAACTATGGTACCGAACACTATTTTAACGCCTCACACGGCATTAACAGTAATACCTACCTGTATCCTGAAAGCGGAAGCTCTTCAGGTCTGATCATTGGCAATGCCAGTGATGGTGTGGGTTACATCAACTACACAGCTCACGGAAGCCAGACCGCCTGGGCTGATCCTTCCTTCACCCAGAGCAACATCAATAGCCTGACCAACGATGGCAAATACTTTCTGGCCGTGGGTAACTGCTGTTTGACCAGTACTTACGACTATGGTGAGTGCTTTGGTGAAACTTTCCTGCGTGCTGAGAGCAAAGGTGCTGTCGGTTATATCGGTGGCTCCAACTCAACATATTGGGACGAAGATTACTGGTGGGGCGTTGGCTACCATCCCAGTGGCGAAATTAATGGTTCCGCTTATCCCGTTGCCGATACCGGTTTGGGTGTCTACGACGGCGTGTTCCATGAAAACGGAGAAGCCGAGCACCTGTGGTACGTTACCCAGGACGCAATGGTCTTCAGTGGTAACCTGGCCGTTATGGAATCTGGTTCCTCTCGCATTACCTACTACTGGAACATTTACAACCTGCTGGGCGACCCCAGTGTCTCCATTTACATGGGTATTCCCGAGACCAACAACGTTGGCCATGTGGAAACCATTTTCATGGGTCAAACCAGTCTTAACGTAACTGCCGAACACGGTACTTACGTTGGCCTGACTCAAAACGGCGTTCTCGTAGGTTCCGGTACCGTTGATATCAGCGGCATCCTGGACGTGGAGTACACCGAAATGCTGACTCCTGGCCAACCTGTTCATATGGTAGCCATGGCTCAGGACATGGAGCCCTACATTACTGATATCATGGTAATCGTGCCTGCCACTGTGACCATCGATCCCATGGTTATTGACGTGAACACTGCTACCGACGTTACGGTTACCGTAATGGACGCCGAAGGCACCACGCCTCAGGTTGGTATCAATGTCTGGGCCGAAGGCCTGGGTTACAGCATCGCTCCTGTGATGACCGACGCCAACGGTGTTGCTGTCATTAACGTGAACTATGCTTTCGGACCTACCCTGAACATCGTCGGACAGGATCCTGCGGATTCCTTCCGTCTGTTCACCGAAGAAATCGCAGTGAATGCTGCAGACCTGACCGCTCCGGACCTGACTGTCAGCACTGACATCGGTCTGAGCGATGCGTTTGCTCTGAACCTGCCCGGCACCCTGAACGCCACCGTTGGCGAAGGCGGAACCACTGTCTTTGCTCACATGCCTAATGGCACGGTTGAAAGCGGCGCCGCTCCTGCGTTGACCGTGACTCCTGGTCAACTGGGTGTGGTCATCGGTCAGATCGCTCTGAGCGGTTACAATATTTACAGCGAATCTTTCGATGTAATTGAAGCCTATGGTACCCTCAGCGGTAACGTAACCAGCGGCGGCAGCGTCATGGCCAACGTTATTGTTAACGGTCTCGATGAATTCGGTGGCAGTGTATTTACCGCCACTACCGATGCCGCGGGTAACTACGCCCTGGCCGAAGAAGAATTGGTCGATACTTACACCATCGTTGTGGATCACTTCGGTTACCTGCACCACGAAGAAGAATTCTTCCTGGGCTACGGTGCGAACGTGCTTGACATCGACCTGGCACCTGCCCCAAGTGGCGTGCTGACCGGAACGGTTGTTGACTCCGATACCTTCGAAGGTCTGCAGGGAACCATATACGTTTACCGTACCGATAACGGTGAACTCTACACTGAAACCAACTGTGACGAGAACGGTGTTTTCACCACCTCGGCATTGCCATATTTTACTTACAACATTCGCGCACGGGCTTACCATCACGTGCCTGTCAGCATTGAGATGGAAATCAACCAAGCTGAAACCATCAAGAACTTTGCTCTTGACCCAACAAACGGCGACCTGCTGTTAATTGACGACTCCGGTGCATCTGCCGTTAAAGACGTCAAAATGGGTGGCAAACATAACGATGTGTTCCTGGCCGACGGTTATGTTTCCGAATACGGCAAAAGTGCTGCTCAAATGGCAGAAGATTTGACCAACATGGGCTTCTTCGTCACCGTGGTTAACGCCGCCGACGTAAACGTAGATGACTTCTACCTGTCCGACCTGGTTATTCTTTCCTGTGGTGACAATACCAGCACCCTGAGCAATTCAGCTCTGAAAGCCGGCCTGATCAGCTATGTTGATGCCGGTGGCCGGGTCTTCCTTGAAGGTGGCGAACTGGGTTACAACCATAACAGTGACGCTGAATTTGCCAACAAGGTTATGCACTCTACAGACTGGAGTGCTGACAGCGCCGGTGACGTTGCTGTTGCCGATGCCAGCCTTTACATACTGAACAACCCTAACCCTGCTTGCCAGCCCATGACCCTGACCTACAGTGGTTACGGTGACAGTGATGCCATGGGACCCAACGCTGATGCCGTTGTGGCCATGACCTGGACCGGCAGCCCTGGTGATGCTGCAGTTCTTACTTACGATCCCAATCCTGCCCCTGAAGGCGGACAGATTGTATTCTGGAGCTTCAACTACCTGGCTGTGGACGGCGCGCGTTACGCACTGATGGAAAACTGCATCCACTGGTTACTGAATGAAGAAAACGGCAACAGTGCTGTTTCAGGTCAGGCTATGATGGCTGGCGAAAGTGACCACAGTGGTATCACAATTACCGCTGTACCCAACGGTGGCACAACCACTAGTGGTATTGATGGTTCTTATAGCCTCGACGGTCTGTTTGCAGGTACTTACACTATCACTGCCAGCAAAAATGGCTGGTCAACAAGTGTCCAGGAAGTGACCCTTGAAGAGGGTCAGTCTTTGAACGATGTGAACTTCGTGCTGAACGTAACTTACGAAGCTGAAGTTTGCAGCGCACCTGGTCTGGCTATTCCCGATAATGATGCCAATGGTGTCAGTGATTCCGCTGTAATGGAAAATGCTGGTGTCATTACTGCCGTATCTGCCTTTGTTGATATTACTCACACCTGGCAGGGCGATTTGATTGTTACTTTGACCAGTCCGGAAGGCACCAGTGTTGTGTTGCATGACCGTTCTGGTGGCAGCACTGACAACATCTTCGGATGGTACCCCGGTGACCTGGCTCCTGCCGGTGACCTGAACGCCCTTGTTGGTGAAGAAATGGCCGGTGAGTGGACCCTGCACGTCAGTGATAACGCCGGTGCCGATACCGGTACTCTGAACGAATGGTGCGTGCACCTCGTGTACGATGGTGGAACCGTGGCCGTGGGCTCTCAGCCCATGATGGCCGAAGTTGTTGCTGGTGGAACCGGCCTGAGCTGGGAATACGACAACAACTTCATCGACGGATTCAATGTTTATCGTCGCACCGCTGGTTTGGCTCGCGAGCAGTTGAACGGTGACCTGGTGAGTAGCTCTTCCGGCCAAATCAACTTTGTTGATAACGGCGAAGGTCTGTCTGAAGGCCAGGTAGTGTTCTACAGCTACGGTCCTGTTGTTAACGGTGTAGAGCTGGGTAGCAGCAACGAAGTTGAAGTCGTCTTCACTTCCGGTCTGCCTACTGTTTATGCTCTGCATGACAACTATCCGAACCCGTTCAACCCTGCTACGACCATCAAGTTTGACCTGCCCAGAAGCGGTCATGTGAAACTGGCTATCTACGATATCGCCGGTCGCTTGGTGAACGTGCTGGTGGACGAAGTTCGTCCCGCCGCTGCCCACAGTGAAATGTGGCAAGGCACTGACCGTTCCGGCCGTCGTGTTTCCAGTGGTACGTACTACTACGTGCTGCAAACCGACAGCTTCAGCAAGACTCATAAAATGATGCTTGTGAAGTAAGTTTCTGAACTAGTTCGTGAACTACGATTTGGAACTGTTGATTGTTTGATGGAAGGGCCTTCGCTTCGGCGGGGGCCCTTTTTTTCCGGGGTACCGGGGCCAGGGCATTTGTCTGTTTTGTCCAGAATCCGTGACCATTTTCATCACAGAATCATGTTATCTGATATCAAAACATTGATCGAACAAGAAAAAAACAAGTTTCAGGACCTTGATTACTGGATTTCACTCATCCTTATATGTTATAATTGATTGTACGAATTAAAACTCCCATTTTCAGCCATATCTGCAAATCTTTGCAATATTGGTTGTTTTGGAGTCAATACGCCTGTTTTTCCGGAAGGACTTTACGATGAATCTGGGTACCAATGGATTCCGTACGCGAATCATGACTGCCGTTCTGTCGGCTATGCTTTTGGTTGTGGCCTTAGTGCCGGCCCTGGCTGCTGACGATTCAGCTGCCATTCCCACCGATGCCAATGGCTTGCCTATGTGGTCCCTCGCCGAATGGAATGATTTTCCCATTCTCCTGGAACTGGATACCGCCCAGGATCTGGACATACTCTTAAGCCAGGTTTCCATTGCTTCGTTCAATCGGGAACAAGTGACCATTCACTTCGATTCTCCCAAGGAATTCCATGTGGTTTTCCGTCCCCGAATCACTGAAGAAGAAGCCGCAGCCCTGACCCGTGCCGGATATGTTTTCAAACGTGTTGAAGACACCGACCAAATCGCCCGTAAAGAGGCTGAGGCCATGTGGGCAGAAAACTATCATCTGCAAGGTGCCGAATTATCCAATACCATGAAGTCTTTGAATTACTGGCCAACCCACGCTCAAATTGGATCCTTTCTGGCCGATCTGGCTGCCAATCATCCTACTTTATGCCGAACATTTTCCTGGGGCCAATCTGTCCAGGGTCGTGACCTGTGGGGTATTGTTGTTTCAGCCGACGTCAACAATTCCTCCGCCGAACCTGAAGTTCGCCTGAGCAGCACCATGCACGGCGATGAAGTTCCCGGTATGGCCATGCAACTGAACTTCGCCGAGGACCTGGTCAACAATTACGGTCAGGTTGGTTACGAAGACGTCACCTATTTGGTGGACAATTACGAAATTCATATCATGCCGCTGCATAACCCGGATGGCATGGTAGCCGACCAGCGCTCCAACGCCAACGGCGTCGATTTGAACCGGAACTTTCTTGAACCTGCCGGTACCCACCCGGTTCAGGAAACCGAAAATATCAGCTACATGAATTATGCCAACAGCCATCATTTTGTGATCAGTGAAAACGGTCACTCAGGTGCTTTGGTTGTTAACTACCTCTGGGATTATACTTATGAGTTGAGTCCGGATGATGCCATCGCTCAACTGGCCAGCCTTGAATACAGCACCTACAATTCTCCCATGTACAATGGCAGTTTCCCTCAGGGAATTACCAACGGTGCTGACTGGTATGTGATCACCGGCTCGGTTCAGGATTGGGTCTGCGACCAAACAGACTGTATAGACTTTACTGTTGAACTGCATAATACCAAATGGCCCAGTGCTTCGACACTGCCCGCCTTGTGGAATGAAAACCGCGAAAGCATGATGCACTTTGTGAAATCAGCCCGCTATGGTGTAAACGGTGTAGTAACCGGATCTGATACCGGCCTTCCCCTGGATGCCACCGTAACGGTTACCGGCAATGCAAAAAACACTCACACCGACCCTGCTCATGGCGATTATTACAAACTGCTGGAAACTGGAACCTATGACATCACTTACAGTGCCTATGGCTATATCAGCCAAACCATAACCGGCATTTCCACCACTTGGGGCACACCCACGGTGCAGAATGTTGTCTTGGATCCTGTTGCTCACGGCGATGTTTCCGGTTTGGTTACCAATCTTGGCGGCGATGGTCTGGATGCCAGTGTGAATGTTTATACTGACCCTGTAGGCGATTATGTAACCACAGTTCAGGCCACGGCCGGCAGTGGAGGGGCTTATACCGCTCACCTGGTTTACGGCGCATATCGTCTGGAAGCCGTGTCTGCTGGGTATGCCACCCAAAACGCAATGATCACCATCGGCGAAAACGCCATCACCCAGAACTTCTCTCTGGGCATGGCCGAAGATGTTGTTCTGTTCAGCGACGATTTTGAATCGGGTACTGCTTTGTGGACTGGTGGTTGGGGTCTGACCTCTCCTGCCGGTGGCTACAACTCGGCCAACAGCATGAACGACAGCCCAGGTGCTGAATATCCTGACAATGCCAACAATACCATGGCCATGATCCAAGGTATGGACTTGACTGGAGCCATGAGTGGCGAGTTAACCTTTTACGCCAAATGGGACATTGAAGACAACTGGGATGGTTGCTTCCTGGAAGTAAGCACAGACGGTGGCAGTATTTGGACTCCTGTGGGCACTGCCTTTACAAGCAATTCTTCCGGACAGGGTGGACAAGTTCCAGGTGGCGCGCCTGTATTTGAAGGCAGTCACGCCAACTGGACTCTCAACACGGTCGATTTGGCCTCATACCTGACCGCCACCGACCTGCGCTTCCGTTTCCGCCTGTCCAGCGATACCAGCGTAACTGGAAGTGGTTTCTTTGTAGACGATATGGAAATCATGGTTGTCCGCGAACAGAACAGTTCTCCGGTGCCTGAGGCTGATATTCTGGTCGCCGGTGTGAAAGCCTGGCCCAACCCGTTTAACCCCCAAACAACGATAAAATTCACTAACCCTCGTTCGGGCATGGTCTCTTTGGGTATTTATGATATTCAGGGACACCTGGTTCGCACTCTGGTTCAGGAAAACCGTGCTGCCGGTGCTCATGAAGCCATGTGGAATGGAATGACCAGCACCGGTGGCAAAGCTTCCAGTGGTATTTATTTTGCCCGCATGATTGCTGGAAACGAAAGTGCCACAACCAAATTGATGCTTGTGAAGTAGTTTTCGAGGCAATCGATTTCTAGAAAAACCGCGAAACCTGGGCTTTGGCCTCAAGGGTTTTGCGGTTTTTTTTGGCTGGGGTTCATCTGTATGAGTCATCCAACTGGCCATGGTTGATCATTTCATCTATTTGGCCTGGAATGGCGGCCCTTAAAAAGAAGTAAGGAAAACACTAAAAAAACCTAAAGGGCTCGGCTTTGTTGGCGAAGTTCATTGAAAGGGAAAAGATGGTGAAATTTTGTATGAGGGGAATTTTATGTTTAAACAATCAGATAACCAAACAGAAAAGAACTTACCATTATCTTTGCGGTTGGCAGCTTCCCAGGGATTAATATTTTTGCTTCTACTGATAATTGTGGGAAGTACTTTGTGGACTGTCCATGCGCAAAAAACGGATGGCCTGGTCATCAATTTGGCGGGTCGGCAACGAATGCTGACTCAAAAATTTACTAAAGAAACTTATGCTGCTTTTGGTGCCAGAAAATACCAGGGTACAGAAGGGTCGAATCTGGTTAAAAAAGCTGATGCAGGTCGTCAAAATACCCGACTATTATTTGAAAAGACTTTGGCTGCCTTGCAAAATGGAGGCACCACTTACCTGAATCTAAATATGACCGGGGATGTGCAAATTCCATCAACAGAGGATAAAGCAATTTTGGCTCAACTCAACGAAACAGAAGTGAAATGGAAGGCACTCAATAATGAGATTGACCAGTGGTTAAAAGCGAGCAAAAAGAATCCAGATGCAGATTATTCCAAAGAGCTGGGCCAGACTTTGGGATCCAGTGTGGCTGTTTTGAAAAGTATGAACAAAGCCGTGGGAATGTACCAGAAAGCCAGCGAGGCCAAGGTGGGGAAATTGAAAAAAACTCAGTTTGCCATGACTCTGGTTTCCCTGGTGATTTTTTTGTTATCGGTATTGTACATCGTCCGAAATGTGAGTCGGCCCATTGAATTGGTGATTCACGATTTGCAAACCGGGTCCAGTCAACTGGCCAACGCTTCCGATAGTGTCGCCCATTCGGCAACAGACATGGCCGAACGGGCCAGTGATCAGGCCGCTCGACTGGAAGAAGCTTCAGCCTCCATGGAAATTCTGGGTAGCATTACTTCGAGCAATCTGGAATCAACTCAGGAAGTTCAAGTCTCCACGGGTGAAGTTCACGAAGCCTCCACAGCTGGACGCCAGGCTATGACTACTTTAAAAGAAGCCATGGATCATATCAGTCAGTCCTCAAGAGATACGGCTCAAATTATTAATACCATCGATGAAATCGCGTTCCAGACAAACCTTCTGGCTTTGAACGCTGCTGTCGAAGCAGCTCGAGCTGGGGAAGCAGGCAAAGGCTTTGCGGTGGTGGCTGAAGAGGTACGGAATCTGGCGCAACGAAGTGCTGAAGCTGCGGGCAACAGCAAGTCACTTTTGACAACATCAGAGTCCAATGTAAAAGCCGGGGAGCAAGCTACTCATTCAGTGGAAACAGTGTTTGATAAAATTGTCAGTGGCATGGATCACGTAAACGACAAAATTGTCTCCATTACTGAAGCCAGTGGGAATCAGAGCCATGAATTGAAGGAAATCAGCGAAGCGGTGACCCGTCTTGATCAACTGACCCAAAGCGGGGCGGCCACATCAGAAGAATCGGCAGCCTCAGCTGAAGAATTATCGGCACAAGCCAGGGAAATTGATGGTGCTGTGCGTATATTGATTGGAATCACAGGGTGCAGTTCCAAGGCGGGACAGTCAGCAGATTTTGGGGGACGTTTGAATTCAGCCGAACCACCGGCTGTGGCAAAGTCTGAATTTTCACCAGCAGGCATTTCCAGCAAAAGCAATGCATCGTCAGAAGTACTCATGCTCGATGATGATGAATTGATTGAAGTTTAAAGTCATTTTGGAATTGGGGCCCAAGTCAAAGGAACAGCCTGTTGACTTGGGCCTTTTTTGCGCCCATACTCTGTTCATAAATTGACTTTCAAAATTTATCTGGGGGGATTTTCATGAAGCATGAGTTTACAGTTGGCCAGGTTCTGAGTAACAGTTTCAGTTTGTTTTTCAAAAATTTTGGATTCATGATTGTGCTTGGTTTGTTAGCTTCTTTGCCGGCGACAAGCGCAACCTTATGGCCAGATAATTGGTTGATTTTTTTTGGTGGTAATTTATTTGGCCTGGTTTCGTCCCTTTTATTACAGGGAATTGTTGTTTTTGCCGTTTTTCAAGGGTTGTCGGGCCAGAAGGTTGATTTTGCTGAAAGCCTGTCTATTGCTTTAAGACGAGCTCTGCCTTTGCTGGGCGTCTCCCTGGCTTCATCATTTATTATTGGTCTTGGAACCCTGTTTCTGGTCATTCCCGGGGTTGTTTTTTACACAATGTTTTGGGTTTCGGCTCCTATTTGCATTGTTGAGAGAATTGGAGTGGGAGATGCATTACAACGTAGTGGGTTCTTAACCTCTGGTTATCGAATGGGCATCTTCCTGATCACCCTGGTTGTTGGTCTGATGATGATGGTTTTGGGTCTGGTCCAGGCCGGGATCCAATTATTCTTAGTCTCATCAGGTACAGTTGAGATGGGATTCAGTCTGGGGGGATTGATCTTTGTTTTTCTGAGTGCTCTAGTCAGTGGTTTTTCCATTGCTTTTAATGCTGTGGTAGTCACAGTGGGGTACTACACTCTGCGTCATGAAGTTGAAGGAGTGGCAGTGAAGGATCTGGAGTCTGTTTTCGAATAATCAGGTTTCAGGTTGACCGCTGTGTTTGTCTTCCCTGCGCTCACCCATTAGTAAGCGCCCTTCGAGGTGGGCACGCTGGGCTGCATAAAATTCTTTCAGGAAAGTGAAGTCATCGGTTACTTCATTTTCCCAGCTAATTTTGGCAATAATTTTTTCTCTTATTAGAGCCATTTGCGCAGGGGCATCGTCGTACCCTGATTTTCGCAGGACTTTTTCGAGCACCTGCAATTCATAAATACCGTAATAAGACAGATGTTTTGGTGTGAAATTGTGAGCCAACCGAATGGGCTGATGGCTCGAATCAGCACTGCGGTGGGCAAGATCACTGAACAATTCCACCTGCGGTACTGCAATAACCATGGTTCCGGCAATGAGGTCGCCAATACGGCGCCGGTGTTTGTTGAAGACAGGCATGAGGCCTAATACGAGGACCCACAAACTGGCAATGGGGGCGGCATACCAGGGTGCTTCAGGCCAGAAAGACTGGGGTGCCATTAGCAGGGCCAGGGGAATGAAGATTTCGATATCCCGGGTGAAGTTTCTAACAATAATTGCTTCTACTGATAGCTGTCCACCTCCCGCATCGACCACCCTGATTTTGCGGTTGCGTTTGCCAACGGTGGAACCTTGCCATCGTTGTTCAAGTATCATGAAGTAGAAATTTCGCAGGAAAAATGATACCACCATGGCAATAGCAAAGGCTTCGGCTGCTCCACTGATAAAGGCAATAAACCAGATAAAAAAGACACAGAGCATGATGATAATAAAGTCGAGCATGAAAGCAGCCAGACGATCACCCATCAGGGCAATTTCAAAGGAAAGAGGCACTCCTTCGGGAGTCACTATTTCCACAAGGTTTGTTTTGATTTCATTGTGCCTGGGACCAGGTTTTTTGATATTAATGGGGCTCATTTTTCCCCTTGTCTCCGGCCAGTGAGAAATACAAACCCCACATAACAAGACTGAAACCAGCAACGGTGTACCGAATCAAATCTGAGTGCACCATCTGGCGGAAAAACCCCTCAATAAGACCAGCCACAGCAAAGAGTAGCACGCAGCCGAGAGTAATTAAACCAGCCCGCTTGCCCGCGGTGGCCAGATTTTCCAGACGGGAAGAACGACCGGGAAAGACTAAAGCCTGGGCCAAGGCAAAACCGGCACCCCCACAAAGAATGATTGCTCCAATCTCGGTAATACCATGAGGAAGAATCCAGCCCCAGAATTCCAGAGAAAGTCCGCGTTGGTGATATAGGGCTCCCATGGCTCCGAGCATCAGGCCATTGGTGAATAACAGGTAGAATACGGGAAGCCCCAGGGCGAATCCCAGGGCAAAACAAAGGATGCCCACCTGGGTATTGTGAGTGAAAAGGAAAGAGGCAAAAAGTGAAAGAGCCGATCCGATAGAGGAGTCTTCATCATAGAGGAAGGCTCTTAAATCCTCCGTACTTGCACCAGGATTGCGACCATCGGCCAGGGCATTGGAGACAAGCAGATAGTAGTTGTCTGCATCTTGAATAACCTGAACATAGCCTACAGCCATACCCAGAGAAAAAGCCAACAATGAAATTAGCATTAACCATTTAAAGCGCCGCACTTCACCCGGAAAACGCCGCGTTATGAAGCCAATAAAGACCTCACCCAAATGGTGTCGAACGCCGTACATGCGAATGAAGGCCCGGTTGCATAGATTTTCAAGGTATTGCAACAGGTTTGCATC
Source organism: bacterium (assembly GCA_024223715.1). Classification (GTDB taxonomy): domain Bacteria; phylum Krumholzibacteriota; class Krumholzibacteriia; order LZORAL124-64-63; family LZORAL124-64-63; genus LZORAL124-64-63. Next base: position 57,615 of record JAAEOA010000161.1, read on the forward strand.
CAAACTAATGGCTCGGGCAACACTTAATGAGGACAACGCTGCTCGGTAAAAGACAGGCAGGCGGGCAACATCCCGGGCTTTCATGCCGCCCAGCCCGTGCTTTTCAGCTTCGCTGATCAGGTGTTCCAATTCGGCCCAGTCTTCCTGCCTTTCATTGCGAAATTCTACACTTTTGAGTTGAATATCTTTCATGCGATCAACTCCCGGCGTTTGATTTCAAGATAGGTATTCAGCAATTCGGGTGATACATCTCCCGGGGCAGAATCAATGGTCTGAATTCCAAACCGGCGCAAACGCATTAGAACTATTTCCCGCTCCTGAAGAATATCCGATGCCACGACACTTCGGGCCATATTTCGAATGGAGTCCGGTTCGGCATTGACCATACTTTCGAGTTGAGGATTGCGCAGGGAAACAAACAAAACCAGATGTTTGCGTGAAAGACGTTTGAGGTTGTCTTCCATTAGTCGAGCGGCAATAGTATCGACAAAATCGGTCATTACAATAACCAGTGAGCGCTGTTTCAACCGGGTTGCCAGCTGAGCCAGGCCCAGTGTGAAGTTGGTTTCCTGTTGGCTGTATTGTAGTTTGGCGGTGGCCAGGTGCAGCCCTGGAAAAGCGGAAACCCCACCCAGGGGGGGTCTGAATAAATTGAATCCGTTGTCAAACCCAAACAGGCCAACCCGGTCTCCGGCACGGAGGCTGTACCACGACAAAAGAAGGCCCGAGTTGATGGAATGATCCAGTTTGGGAATGCCCATGACTTCTTCACTCATAAGTCGTCCCGTATCGATGGCAATAATGATTTGATGATTGCGTTCGGCCCTGAATTCACGACTCAATAACTTGTTGTGCCGAGCTGACGCTTTCCAGTCAATGGATCGGTGGTCCAGACCGGGCACGAATTCCCTCAGCCGGTCAAATTCAGATCCGTCTCCGGAAAATTCTTCCAATTTACTGCCGGCAGCCATTTCCCGACTGCCAAAAAAAGCCAGAGCTGCGCTGCGCACACTCTGGATATCGGGTGCAACAGGTATTTCATTTTCCAATGAAGTTTGGCGGATACATCGCATCAGGCCCAGGGGGCCATTCCAGCGCAGCCAAAGGTGAGTAAGACAGGCTATACCCCGTCGATTTGCCGTTAGCTTGGGGGTGGTGCTGATCTGATGGTTTTCGTCTGGATAAAGAGTGGATTTTGGCAGAGAATTCAGCAAGGAACCGGTTTCGATAAGCATGTCCAGCCGGACTGGTACAATCGGTGTATAAAAACAGTAATCAATTCTGAGGTCACCAGGACGCCCAATAAACATTTGCTCAGGCGCAGTAATTTTGATGTCAATTCTACGACGGGGGCCAGCCATGACACCGTCAATTCCCATCAAAACAAGGAGCACAGCCAGATAGCTGAACCAGAGCATCCAGTACTGGCCTCCCAGAAAAACAGGCACTGCCGCCATCGGAATGCCGACAAACATCAACACGGCGCTGCGGGTTGTGGGGCGCATTAGCGAGGCACCGGAACCTGGTCCAATATACCGTCCAGGACCAGCCCCACAGTGGTCCCTTCAATTTCCGCTCCGGGTGACAAGGGCAAACGGTGCCGCAAAATTGGACGACTGAGTTCTTTAATGTCATCGGGAATGACAAAGTCGCGACCGTACAGAGCAGCCCTGGCCCGCGATGCAACCGCCAGCATGTTGGCCGAACGAGGGGAGGCTCCGCATAGCAGGGCTGTCGATTCCCGAGTCGCCCTAACCAGTTTTACGATGTAATCGACCAGGTCTTCGTTGAGTCGAATTTCTGAAACCAGGCGTCTGGCTTCAAGCAGCATTTCCAGGTTGTTGATTGGACCGAGATCGAATTCGTTAAGTGATGGCATCACTGTACTGTGACCGTGCAGGGTGACCATTTCCTTTTCCTGTTCTTCGGTGGGATAATCCATAACGATTTTGAACAGGAAACGATCCAGTTGAGCTTCGGGTAAAGGATAAGTGCCCTGCTGTTCAATAGGATTCTGGGTGGCAATAACCATAAAGTTATCGCCCAGAGAATAGCTCTTTCCGTCAATGGTTACTCCGCGTTCCTGCATGGCTTCCAACAGCGCCGCTTGAGTTTTGGGAGGCGTGCGATTGATCTCGTCGGCCAGCAGAATGTCGGTGAAAATAGGACCCTTGGTCAGGGCAAACGTGCTGGTCTGAAAACTGAATAAATTGGTGCCAATGACGTCTCCGGGCATTAGATCAGGGGTGAACTGAATGCGTTGGAAATCGAGGTTTAGAGAAGCGGCAAAGCTGCGGGCCAGAAGGGTTTTGGCCGTACCCGGAACACCCTCAATAAGAACATGACCGGCACTCAGGAGTGCGCAGAGCATCAGGTCAATGGCGTCGTCCTGGCCCATAACCACTCGATGAATCTGGCTGCGCAGTTTATTTGTGAAATCCAAAAGCTGAGTGTTATCCATTTTTCATCTCCTGCTGCCAAATATTTATGGCTTTGGCAATTTTTAAAGTTTCCGGGGTTTTGATTGTGTTTTCAAGGGCTTGAACGGGAATTTCCGTGGCCATGTGGTCAAATTCGAAATTTGGACTGCGTTTTTTACTGATGTTTATCAGACGGGTTTTTGCCGCGGGACTGGAGCTGACACCAGCACGTCCGGCAGGTATCTCCAACCGCAAATGCCGGCAAACCGACTGAATGGAAGACTGAAAATACCGCCCGAGTACAAAAGGTCCGTGCCCGGCAAAATCCAAAAGTTCTGCAGTGTTGTCGATGAGAAACTCCATGCCCGGACCCTGCGAGTTCTGAATTTTTTTTGGCGACCCAAAACGACTGTTGGCCATCCAGAGAAAAACTGCGGCCGTAAGCAAAACCTGAAGCAAAATAAAGACCATGGGAATGCGGAAAAATGACCTCATTACCGAAGGCGACAATTCATGTCCGTGAAGAGTTTCATCAAAAACAACCAACTCCTGGTTGGGTGCCAGATGGTTAATAATTCTTTGGACGATAATTGCGTTATTTCCCTGGTGCAAACCATGATTGGCCAACAAATCTGGGTCAGTGAGAACAAAAATGTCTCCCAAAAGCCAATTGTCGTAATCGTCATCTTCAGTGAAGATGAGTTTTCCCAGCAAAATGCCTTCAGGGCAGGCAATAAGGGGTTCAAGATCATCAGTTTTCAGCAAATGCAGATCTTCGATAAATGGCTGATCCTTCCAAAGCCCTTTTGTCCATTGCAACGACCGGGAGTGTTTGGTTTCGATGACGGACTCTTCAATTCCAATGGCCTGCAAAATGAGATCACTGTTTTTGTGAGGCAATTGGAAAACGGAGTCCAAAATCCTGGGATTTAAAGGATCAGAAATGCCGCTTCTTTTGGGCAGGACAATTAGCACAGTCCTGGCATCTTGGCACATGAGGCTTAAAAGGGCCGTTCGGGAACTCTCTTGTTGGGAAAGATCGGGTTCGGCCAGAATTAACAGCCCCTGATTTCCTGCTTTTTCTCCGGAATGATTGCGACTGGTAATAACATTGCCATGGGTTTTTTCGAGCACGGTTTTAAAAGCCCGATGCCCAAGGGCCGAGAAACTGTAGGAATCGTTACCGGTGCTGCGCACGCTGGACAGCTCTTCCTTAAAGATTGACAGAGCCAGTCCCATCAGAAGGGAAAATGTGCAAAGAGTGGCAATTAGGATGACAGTTCGACGGGAAAAAGTTGAATTCATTGATTGGTGCCCCGCAATCCGCAAGCCAGGTGATCATATATTTCCTGACAGGAGTGGTAATCATTTTCACCTGGATTGAGGCCTCCAAAATGATAAACTTCCACTCGGGAGATGAGCTGGCCAAGGTCTTGTTGGGCATCGGCGGGCAATTTTTCATGGCGCAAAATTTCCCGACTGGTCAGGGACCGGGGCCAGCTGGAATCGATATGGTTGCCGGTCAGTACTAGAGAGCGCAATAGCAGGGCGTGAATGGCTCCAGTAAAATTTCCCTGTTTGGCCAATTCAGCAGGATCGGCAATGGCCAGCGAAGAAAAATCTACATCATTGCTGGCACCGTTTAAATCTGCAGGGTTTTCGTCCCTGCGGGCAACATTGTTGTTGAAAACAAAGAACACCAGAATAACAAACAGAATGACCAGAATTCCCAAACCAAGAGTTGAAAAAATCCCCGGCAGGGTTGTGGATATTTCGGAGGGGATATCGAGAACAGGCTTGGTCGTGGCGGGAAGTTCTTTCTGGTAACCGGAGGATAGAATTTCCCGGGTTAATTCGATAACTTCCTGATCCGAGGGAGTTTTTAGATTTGGATTTTGAATCTGCATTTCAATTGTGGATTCAGAGTTCTGACCCCAAGCAGGAGCATTGAGTGAAAAAAACAAAAAACCAACCAGGCAAACCCCAACCCAAACACTCATTGTTGTGCGAAATGGGAGGAGCAAATTCTCTACTGAAAAAAACGGGACCAATTTAATAACCAAAGGTCTCTTTCCTGGAGAGCATTGGGCGTTGCTGTTTGTAATTGATGGACCATATCACAGGGATATTTTTCTGACGAGTAAATGTTAACCCCAATGATGACTTTTTCGGAGTTGTCCGGGAAATTGATTCACTACCTGCCTGCCACTCAGCAAGACATGACAAAAAACAGCCCCCGGTATCTCCCCGGAGGCTGCATACATCACTCAATAATTATTCTCATACGAACCAAAACTACCCCAAAGTCCAGCCTTCAGCCGCGACAACTTTGTCAGCAATCCGGTCATGCAATTTTGCCCGGTTTACCGGGTCATGTTTGGTCAATCGGCGCAACCCGGCAGCATAGGTTCGCAGTTCGTCACCATCGACAGTATTGGCCAGAACATTCCGAGCCAGAATGCCCACCTGATCCATGGCATCGTGCACGCCAAGAGTCAGCATGTCAGCCATCATCGAAGCAGAATCCTGTCCATCTTTCTCAGCCTTTTTTAAGGTCCGCAGAATGCCACTTTCACAGGCATAAGCGTGCATGCAAATATCGGCAACATCGGCCAGAACTTCCTGCTGGTCTTTCAGGCCCATGCCAAATTTCTGGGCGGCCAAACCGAGGCCGGCGAGTACAACTTTTTTCATCTGGGTAACGATTTTGATTTCGTCTTCCAGGAATTCCGGTTCGCCAGGCTCTTCAAAAGAAGGCAGAGCGGACAATTCTTCTGCCACAGCGGTTGCTGCCTGCAGGAAAGCCAACTCGCCTTTCATGGCCTTTTTCATAATCATTCCCGGAATGATCATTCGGTTGATTTCATTGGTTCCTTCGAACAAACGATTAATGCGCTCATCACGATAATACCGCTCCAACGGATACTCACTGCAGTAACCGTATCCGCCAAGCATTTGCACGCCTTCATCCACTGCAAAGGCTAAAGCTTCACTTGCGTATACCTTGATCATGGAACACTCAATGCTGAATTCTTCAACCATTTGAATGCTCTTCAAATCGTAGTCATCTGCCGATTTATCGAGGGTTCCGATGGCCACATCCAACAATCCAGCAGTGCGATAAACCATGCTCTCAGTAAGGAAGCCAATTGTTTGAACATCAGCAATCTTCTTGCGAATCAAACCAAATTTGCTCAGTGGTTGTTCGAACTGGTGGCGTTCATTGGTATAAGGAACTGCGGCTTCCAGAGTCATCTTGATGCCACCAAGAACACTGGCGCCCAGCTTAAATCGTCCCACATTCAAAATGTTGAAAGCGATGTGATGGCCTTTGCCGATCTGTCCAAGCAGGTCGTCGGCTGGCACTTTCACATCTTCGAGAGTGATGGCACAGGTGGACGATCCTTTGATGCCCATTTTGTGTTCTTCGGCTCCAATAGTCACACCATCAGCATGCAGGTCAACAATGAAGCAAGTGAACTGTTCGCCGTCAATTTTGGCAAATAAAATGCAAATGTCACTGTACGAGGCGTTGGTTATGAATTGTTTGCTGCCGTTTAATACATAGTGACTGCCATCATCACTCAAAACCGCGGTAGTTGCCGCTGACAAAGCATCGCTGCCACTGCCGGTTTCGGTCAAAGCGTAACAAGTCATTAATTCACCTGAAGCTATGCCGGGCAGGTACTTTTTCTTCTGCTCGTCGGTGCCAAAATACACAATTGGCAGGGTTCCAATTCCCGATTGTGCACCATGGGTTACGGCAAAACTGCCACTGTAAGCCATGCGTTCACTGACCAGCATAACGGTGGCTTTGTTGCTGCCCATGCCACCAAATGATTCAGGAATATCGACCATTAGCAAGCCCATGTCGGCGGCTTGTTTGAGCAGTTCTTTGCCCAGTTCAGTATTGCCATTGTATTCCAGATCTTCACGCACCGGGTCGATGACTGATTTCACAAAGCCATCAACGGTGCTGGAAAACATGCGTTGGTTTTCATCAAAATCTTCAGGTGTGAATGCGTCACCAGGGGCTGTTTCCGAAAGCAGGAACTCACCGCCGGTGGGATATTTTTTATCTGACATTTTCTATTCTCCTCGGTTGGTTGATTCCTGTTTAGACTGCTTCGAAAATTCCTGCGGCGCCCATTCCCGTGCCGATGCACATAGTCACCATGGCGTATTTTCCGCCACGGCGTTTTAACTCATGAAGGGCGGTGGCGGTCAACTTGGCTCCCGTGCAACCCAGGGGATGACCCAGAGCAATGGCTCCACCATTTGCATTAATGCGTTCATCGTCGGCATGCAAATTTAAGCCCTTCAAAACGGCCAGACTTTGGGCTGCAAAGGCTTCGTTCAGTTCAATGACGTCCATTTGTTCCAAAGTTAGGCCAGTTTGTGCCAGAACTTTGGGAACAGCCTCCACCGGACCAATGCCCATAATTTCAGGCCCCACCCCGGCAACGGCGTATCCTACAAATCGAGCCAAAGGTTCAGCACCCATTGCCTTGGCTGCTTCTTCCGTACAAAGCAGTGAAGCGGCAGCACCGTCACTCATTTGGCTGCTGTTGCCCGCGGTTACGGTTCCGCCCTGTTTAAACGCAGGACGCAAACGGGCCAGCGATTCCACTGTTGTATCGGCACGAGGGCCTTCGTCTATCAGAAATTCAACTTCCTGACTAATGGGACGGCCGTTCTTGGCCTTGGCTGGCAATTGGGCCATCACGGTGGCAATTTCATCGGCAAAAAGGCCAGCTTTAATAGCTTTTACTGCTCGCATATTGCTGTTGTAAGCAAATTCATCCTGAGCTTCCCGGGAAATTTCATCACGAACTACCAGATTTTCGGCCGTCAATCCCATGTTGGTTAAAGTTTCCGGTTGGTTTGCCGCAACCGTTGGGTTGGGCAGATAACGCAAGCCCCCCATGGGAATCATGCTCATGCTTTCCACACCGCCGGCAATGACCACGTCGTTTTGTCCGGAGGCAATTTGTAAGGCGGCGTAGTTAATGGTCTCCAAACCTGAGGAACAAAACCGATTCACGGTCATGCCGGGAACGGTGATGGGCAGGCCTGCCATGAGCGCAATGTTGCGGCCCACGTTCATGCCTTGCTCGCCTTCGGGCATGGCGCACCCCATGATCACATCGCCGATAAGGGCCGGGTCCAGATTGGGGTGCATTTCCAGCAGATTCTTTACTACCGCGGCTCCCAAATCATCGGGACGGGTGTGCCTGAGGCTGCCTTTGAGTGCTTTTCCCACCGCAGATCGTTTGGCGGCGGCTACAAATACGTTTCTCATTTCAATCTCCTTCCACCAAAGATTAGTTGCGCAGGGGTTTGCCTGTTTTCAGAATGTATTGAATGCGTTCCAGGGTTTTGCGTTCGCCGAGCAATCGCATGAAACCTTCACGCTCGTGAGCCAGAATATCTTTTTCGCTGACTGTGGTTCCGGGTGGCACTTTGCCACCGGCAAGAGTATTGGCCAGCTCCATGCCGATTTTCATGTCGTGCTCGGAGATGAAACCACCTTCTTTCATGTTGTACAGAACCGACTCAGCCAGACCAATGCCGGCGGTTCCCATAACGGGCAGCGCCTCATCTTCAATAGGGCTGACGTAATTGCCCCGGGCCAAAGCCAGAGCCAGATCTTTGGCATCGGCAGCCAGATGATCACGATTCATGGACCAGCTGTCACCTTTGCGCAGGAAACCCAGTTCTTTGGCTTCAGCACAACTGGTGGCAACTTTGGCCATGCCAATGGTTTCAAAGGCTGCACGGAAGGCCGGTTGCAGGTCGCGTTTGTCCATCAGGCGTTCAAACTGTCGTTTGTACAGGCGGTAACAACCACCACCGGCGGGAATTACCCCGGCGCCAAATTCAACCAGACCAATGTAGGTTTCAGCTGCGCAACGAACGGCATTGCCGCCCATGGTCATTTCGCAGCCTCCGCCGAGGGCCAGGCCGTGAGGGGCGGTCACCACCGGAACACCACAGTGTTCCAAACGACCGGTCGCGGTTTGGAAGGCGTGAATGATCATGTTGATGTCTTCCCAGTTTCCTTCGGCGGCTTCCATCATCAGCATCATCAGGTTGGCGCCAACCGAGAAGTTGTCAGAGCCATTAGTCACAACCATGGCCTGCCAGTTTTTCTCTGCTTCGGTGCAGGCGGTCATAACCATGTTCAAAGTATCCTGCCCGATGGCATTCATTTTGGAGTGGAATTCCAATCCAAGAACACCGTCGCCCAGGTCGATGAGGCTTGCACCGGGATTGCGGCGCACTTCTTTTTCCTGGCTGCGCAGGATGTCGAAATCGAAAGCCCGTTCATCGACCGGGACGGCAGCGAAGCCACCTGTTTCGGCGGTGGGGCTCATGCGTACCCCGTCTTCGGTTTTGTAAATGGTTTTGGCGCCGCTTTCATAAAGGGCGTCCACCCAGGCGGGCAGAGGCAGTTTGTCCTCACGCAGTCGCTCGACAACTTTGCGGAATCCCAGCACTTCCCAAACTTCGAAAGGACCAAGGTCCCAGTTGAAGCCCCAGCACACGGCCCGGTCAATATCTGCAGCCTGGTCGCAAATTTCACCCAAACGCATGGCGCTGTAACTGAAGCTGGCAGCCAGAAGTTTCCAGATGGCCTGACCGGCTTTACCTTTGCCCCAGGCCAGGGTTTGCAACCGGGTGTCCAGATCGTCAATGTTTTTTGCCGCGTCAATTTCAGGGAATTTTGCTTTGGCTTTGTCACGGTATTCGAGGGTTTTTAAATCCAGGGTGAAGAACTTCTTCTCAGGCTTTTTTTCCATTTTATAGAAACCAGCACCGCTTTTGCGGCCCAAGTAGCCTTTTTCGACCATCTTGTGCAGGAAATCAGGGATTTTGAAGGCATCTCGGGCTTCATCATCGGGGATCAGGGGATACAGGTTTTCGGCAACGTGAACAAAAGTATCCAGGCCCACAAGATCAGCCAGTTTAAAGGTCGCCGTTTTGGGACGGCCAATAGCCGGTCCGGTTAGAGCATCAATTTCTTCAATGCTCAGGTCCAGTTCATCCATAATTTGCACGGTGGCCATCATGGCGTGAACACCGACCCGGTTGGCAATGAAGTTGGGGGTGTCTTTGGCCACTACAATGCCTTTGCCAAGACGGTCCCGAGCAAAATCAGAAATGAATTGAAGCAATTCGGGATCGGTATCGCTGGTGGGAATGATTTCAAATAATTTCATGTAGCGGGGGGGATTAAAAAAGTGCGTTCCCAGGAAACGAGAGCGCATGTTTTCTGGCAATGAGGCGGACATTTCCGCCAGACTCAATCCAGAAGTATTGCTACTGAAAATGGCTTCAGGACCTATATGCGGGGCAGCGTTTTCCAGAACGATTTTTTTAATCTTCATGTCCTCTTTAACGACTTCAATAATCCAGTCGGCCTCTTTGAGACGCGCGATGTCGTCTTCAAAGTTACCCACTTCAATCATGGCCAGGTCGCTGGTTGTAAACAGAGGAGAGGGCTTGGTCTTTTTCAGGGCGCCCACGGCGGCGGCTGCAATGCTGTTACGAACTTTTTTATTCGTCTTGTCTTCATCGCTGATTCCGGGGGGCACGATGTCCAACACCAGGGAAGGAATTCCCGCGTTGGCAAAGTGAGCGGCGATGGCGCTGCCCATGACTCCGGACCCGAGCACGGCTACTTTTTGAATCTGCCTGCGCATTGTCCCTGCCTTTCTTTTTCCTGTTGGAGCTTTTGAGGCACAACAGAGATTAAACCTGAGATGTTTGACTGTGGATAAACTCCAAAGTAGGCCCAATCATGATTGGTTAAATGAATAGGTATTCAGTATTCTAGTTTATTTCGGCAGAGGTGTCAATATCTTTAGCTGCAGTTATTTTTTCTTGTTAAAGAGTAAAGTTTAGGGTAAAATGGCCGAAATAGAGTTTTGTTAGATTTCTTGATCTGCAAAAACAAGAATATTAATAAGTGAATGGGACTTCAATTATTTGAGGTAAGGCATGGCTCGCGTCAGCGATGGCAGCAAAAAAACACGCATTCTGGATTCGGCAGTGGTTGAAATTGCCCAGCGTGGTTACAACCAGACCACGGTGGCACGCATTGCCAAACGGGCGGGTGTGGCCGATGGGACCATCTATCTCTATTTCAAAAATAAAGAAGAAATTCTCTTCAGTCTATTTGAGCGGGCCATGGGCCGTTTCATTGAAACAGGACGGACTCGCCTGAACGAGTCGCTTTCAGCCAGCGAGAAGCTTAAGCAAATCATTGAGTTGCACTTGACCCTGGTTGGTGAAGACCGGGACCAGGCCATCATTACCCAGGTTGAATTGCGTCACAGTTTGCATTTTATGGACCAATTGAGCCGGGCACAGGTGGGGGAATACCTGGGTATCATTGGGCAAGTTGTTGTTCAGGGACAGGAGACTGGTGAATTTCGAAAGGACCTGGACCCGGTTTTTGCCGCAAAAGCCATTTTTGGGGTCCTTGATGAAATGGCCACAGACTGGGTCCTATCCCATCGAAACACACGTTTGGAGAGCAAGGCTCCCTCCGTGGTTGAGTTTGTTCTGGGTGGATTGAAGAAATAAACAGTCCGCTGAATTCCATAAGTTGTTATTTTTTTAACTTTTTTCTCACAGATCTTGACTTTCCAGAACCCTTTTGTCCATCTTACACTCAGTATTAGAAACCAGCTCCTGTTCATCCTATACCTTACAAGGTGCCTTTATGAGCAACCAGTCCCATAAACAGATCGAACCCCTTTTGGATTCGTTTTCCGCGCCCAGCCTCGATCAGTGGCGCGAAGAAGTAGAACGCCTGTTAAAAGGTGCCCCTTTTGCCAAAAAAATGTTCACCAAAACAATGGAAGGCATTTCCGTAAAAGGAATGTATACCGAGGCAGATAACGATTCTTTACCATGGGTCGAAAATTTGCCTGGTCAATGGCCTTTCCTGCGTGGGGGCGAAGCGGGTGCCAATGTTTCGGCACCGTGGCTGGTGGCTCAGGAACTTCCTTTGCCCACAGCTGAAGATCTAAATAATGCCTTGCGCTCGGATTTACGCCGGGGACAAACAGCCATCAACATTGTTTTGGATAAGGCTGGCTTAAAAGGCCTGGACCCTGATCAGGCTCCGGCCGAAATGGTGGGACAACGAGGCACTTCCATTGCTTCAACTGCCGACCTGGAAACAGCTCTCGATGGTATAGACATCAGCACAACGCCTTTGTTCGTGCAAACCGGTTCAGCTGCTCTGCCGGTTTTGGCTCTTCTGCTTTCTTTGCTTAATAAGCAGAGCAAATCACCAGCGGATCTTTCAGGCTGCCTGGGCAGTGATCCTATTTTCGGTTTGGCGGAACTGGGTCAATTGCCTTTTGAATTGAAACGTATTTACGATGAATTGTTCATCATTTCCACTTGGGCGCAAAATAGTGCCCCCAAGCTGAAAACCCTGCCCGTGCACGAAGATCCCTGGCATGAAGGGGGTGCCGACAGTGCCTTGTCACTGGGGCTGATTTTGGCCTCGGGAGTGCAAATGCTACGGGCCATGGAAGAGCGTGGAATGCCCGTCGAAAAAGCAGCCGCTCGAATTCAGTTTCACCTTTGCATTGGTACCGATTTTTTCATGGAGATGGCCAAGGTTCGTGCTTTGCGTCTGTTGTGGTCAGACATCCTGGCTGCTGCTGGTTGCCCTGCAGTGGCGTCGGAGATAAAAATCCACGCCCGCACCAGCCGTCGCACTCAGACTTTACTCGATCCTCATGTCAACATGCTTCGTGCCACAACTCAGGCGATGAGCGCAGTCCTTGGTGGTGTTGACAGCCTGCACGTTAGTCCTTTCGATGAAGTGGACAGTCTGCCCGATGAATTCAGCCGTCGCATTGCCCGTAACCTGCAACTGGTTCTGGCTCATGAATGTCATTTCGATCAGGTTCAGGATCCGGCCGGTGGATCGTGGTATGTGGAAAATCTGACCTGCAATCTGGCTGAAAAGGCCTGGGGTGTTTTCCAGGAATGTGAACAGCACGGGGGCATTGTTGAAGCCATGAAGACTGGCTGGTTGCAGGAGCAAGTTACCGAAGCTTCAAGGCTACGGGCCCATGCTTTGGCCACCAGAAAAAAATCCATGGTTGGCACCAACGTGTATGCCAATCCGTTGGAACCAAAAAGAGAAGCCCGAACTGTTGATCACGCCATGCTGAAAGAACGTCGAACTGAAGACATGGCCCGCCAGCGAACCAGTGGCGCTCAGGATGAGCACATGCTGGTACTCGGCCGGCTGGAAAAAATTATTGACGCCAGCAATGGAAAACTTTTGGACTTGTTGGTTGATGCTGCAGCACACGGAGCCACACTGGGTGAGTTGACGGGAATATTAAGACTCGACACGGACCCGGATCTGGATGTGAAAACTATTCACCTGCGCCGTTGTGCTGAACCTTTTGAAAAGCTTCGTGCAAGGGTTGAAAGCCTGGGACCCAAAAACCGAATTTTTGCGGTTTGTCTGGGTGATGTTGCTCGTTACATGCCCCGGCTCGATTTTACGCGGGGTTTTTTCCAAGTGGGTGGATTCAATGTTGTTGAAGATGGTTTTTTTGCTGATTCCAGCGAAGCTCTGGAGGCTTACAAAAAATTAGAGACTTCCCAGATTGTTCTGGTTGGTCAAGACGAAACCTATAACCAATTTGCTGCTAAAATTCTCCAGGATTTTAAATCTCTATCTTCACCTCCGAAAGTTTTTATTGCCGGTGGCGGCACAGAATTACTGAATGATTTAAAAGCCATGGGCTTGGATGGATCCATCAATATGCGCAGCAACACTGTGGAGTTTCTGGGGCAAATGGCCTCAGATCTGGAGGTGCAGTCATGAGTCGTTTACCAGATTTCAGCAAAGTTCCTTTTCATGCCGGTAGTGACAACGCCTCAACCGATGCAAACCTCTGGCAGGAAAATTTTGCTTCCAAAACCGGGAAAAAACCTGAGCAATGTCATTGGTTGACCAATGAACATGTGACGGTCAAACCTTTGTATACTGCTGCTGATACGGCGAACCTGGAACACACAAAATATTGTGCCGGTTTGCCGCCTTTTCTGCGTGGACCTTATGCCACTATGTATGTGACTCGTCCCTGGACCGTTCGTCAATACGCTGGTTTTTCCACGGCTGAAGAGAGTAATGCTTTTTATCGCCGGAATTTGGCCGCTGGTCAAAAAGGTCTTTCAGTGGCCTTTGATTTGGCCACTCATCGTGGATACGACAGTGACCACGAACGTGTTGTCGGCGATGTGGGCAAAGCTGGCGTGGCCATTGATTCGGTCCTGGATATGAAGGTTCTTTTTGACAAGATCCCCCTGGATAGCATGTCTGTTTCCATGACCATGAACGGTGCGGTCTTGCCGGTGATGGCTTTTTATATTGTTGCGGCCATGGAACAGGGCGCGCCTTTGGATAAGTTGGCCGGAACCATTCAGAACGACATTCTGAAAGAGTATATGGTTCGCAATACGTACATTTATCCGCCGGAATTCAGTATGAAAATTATTGCTGATATTTTTTCATACACTGCGGCCAATATGCCAAAATTCAACAGCATTTCCATTAGTGGTTACCACATGCAGGAAGCTGGCGCCACCGCTGACCTGGAGTTGGCATACACCTTGGCCGACGGCCTTGAGTATGTACGCACAGGTTTGAAGGCTGGCTTGCCCATTGATAAGTTTGCTCCGCGTTTGTCATTCTTCTGGGCTGAAGGAATGAACTATTTTATGGAAATGGCCAAGCTGCGGGCCGGGCGTTTGCTGTGGGCAAAACTCATCAAAGAGTTTGATCCAAAATCTGCAAAAAGCATGGCCTTAAGAACCCATAGCCAGACCAGTGGCTGGTCTCTTGCGGAACAGGATCCGTTCAACAATGTGGCCCGTACCTGCATTGAAGGAATGGCTGCGGCTTTGGGACATACTCAATCCCTGCATACCAATGCTCTGGATGAAGCTATTGCCTTGCCTACCGATTTTTCCGCTCGCATTGCCCGCAATACCCAGCTTTTCCTGCAAGAGGAAACGGGCATTTGCCGCACGGTCGATCCCTGGGGCGGATCTTATTATTTGGAAAGCCTGACCAACGAGCTGATGCACAAAGCCTGGGCTCACATTCAGGAAGTTGAAAAACACGGCGGCATGGCCGCTGCCATTGGCACCGGTTTGCCCAAAATGCGTATCGAAGAAGCCAGCGCCCGGCGCCAGGCTCATATCGATTCAGGCAGTGAAGTAATTGTGGGTATTAATAAGTATCGTTTGGACAAAGAAGATCCTATCGATATTCTGGAAGTGGACAATACAGAAGTTCGTCGCCAGCAAGTGGCTCAGTTGGAAAAACTGCGCCTGGAGCGAGACAATGTAAAAGTTCGGGCGGCTTTGGATGCCCTGACCCGTTGTGCTGAAAACGGTGAAGGGAATTTGCTGGCCCTGGCTGTGGAAGCGGCAAAAGAACGCGCTACTCTGGGTGAAATTTCCGATGCCTGTGAACGAGTTTGCGGGCGCCACAAGGCCGATATTCGTACCATTAGTGGAGTGTATTCTGCAGAATTTGGTGAGAACGGAGAAATTCAAAAAGTGAATGACATGATCAAAGCTTTTGAAAAGAATGAAGGCCGGCGTCCGCGCATTCTTGTGGCCAAAATGGGCCAGGATGGTCACGATCGTGGGGCAAAAGTTGTTGCCACTGCTTTTGCCGATTTGGGTTTCGATGTGGATGTAGGGCCTTTGTTCCAGACTCCCGAAGAAACTGCCCGTCAGGCTGTTGAAAACGATGTTCACATTGTTGGTATGAGCAGCCTTGCTGCTGGCCACAAAACCCTTTTGCCTGCTTTAATTGCTGAGCTGAAAAAATTGAACAGGGAAGACATCATGGTCATTTGCGGTGGTGTCATTCCTGCTCAGGATTATGAATTCCTCAGGCAGGAAGGCGCTTCGGCTGTTTTTGGTCCAGGCACCGTTATTCCTGTGGCGGCTGAGAAGTTGCTGGTGGAATTGAATAAGCGGCTGGGTTACTGATTGCACCAAACTCCGGCCGAATTCATTGGTTTTGCCGGAGTTTTTTTGGTTGTAATTATATTTTTGTATTAGCTTGTTCGTAGGCCCAAAATTCCAAATGTCTGAAAAAGAGATCAAATTTTTTTTGTGAGGTTCGGTTGATGAAAATGAATAACAGCCCTGAAAATGCAAAAATTACCTACCGGATTTTCATTTTGTTAAGTCTTCTATTGTTTACCGCCAGCTGTTCCGACAACATCACCAACATTGGTGATGAAATCGTTATTGGCATAACCATCCTGCCCGGAGATGTTGAGTTGCGCACTCAGGAAGAGGTGAACCTGTTGCGTGGTTTGCGGGAAATTCGGGGACGGCTATCCATTGGACCAAGCCAGGGAATTGGAGCCATTACTGATTTAACTCCTTTACTCTCTTTGGAAAATGTCGGTGAAAGCATTCGAATTTATGGCAATCTTAATTTGACTTCACTAGATGGGTTGAACAACCTGAGTCTTGTTTCAGGTGATTTTTCACTTCGAGACAATCCACTGTTGACCAATTTGCACGGCCTAGGGAGTCTGGGTGGGGTTCAGGGTATCAGTATTTACAGAATGGTTAATTTCCAAAGTTTCGAGGGTTGGCAAATCAACTCAGGGCTGATTAATAATCTCAACATAAGCGAATGCGACCAGCTTGCTGATTTTCATGGTTTGGAAAATGTTGAGATCCTTAATTACCTGGGAATTCAGGATTGCAACAATCTTGCCAGCCTTGAAGGATTGAGTGGAGTGACCCAAATGAATGGCCTCAGCTTGCGTGATGTTG
>JAAEOA010000162.1 GCA_024223715.1 bacterium
CCCTGACTTCTGTTTTCTGCCCTCTGACCTCTGTCTTCTGACCCACTACTCCACCCGCATCGCTTCAACCGGCTGCATTCGGGCGGCAACAAGGGCCGGATAAAAGACCCCCAGCAGACTGAGCAGACAGCCCACAATCATGGCAATAAAAATAGAACCAGCCAGACTTGCCCAGGAAACAGCGTTTAGGGCCACCGCGCCGAAGCGCAACCATCCGTTAATCAAGGAAAAGACAGCGCCAACCAGTGCACCCATTCCGGCACCTGCCAAACCCTGAATTCCGGCTTCGAGGATAAATAACCGCAGAATGAATCGGTCCAATGCGCCCAGGCATTGCATGGTGCCGATATCACGAAACCTTTCCGTCACCGCCATCAGCTGGGCATTGACAATTCCCACGACACACACCAAAAGGGACAGGATCACAAGCCATCTCTGCTTGGGACTGCTCCCCACGGTGGTATCTTTGGGCCCGAGGTCATAGCCGGATCGAATCAGCACCTGGCGAAGCCCAGGATCCTGTTTAGCCAGCATGCCATTGGCAACATCATTGCTGACACCGACGAAACTCAAAAAAGAAACAGCCAGCACCAGGGTCATAGTGGTAATGACGGAACGAAAAAAACGGACTTTAATGCTTTTTAGAGAAATTTCCACGGATTTAATGAAAGGAAGGCGGACCTGTCGCTGCACTTGACTGGTTTCTTTTTTAGATTCTGGTAGAATGGGCGTATCCGCCAAGATCAGATCCTCACTTTCATAAACCTGAGATCAGCTGAAAATAGAGAAGCCGCATAGCGGTTCCCGCTTTTGTGATCAAAGAAAGGGGTGCAAAAACCTTACATTAGGCCCTTATCTGTTTTTTTCAGACAACTTGTTTTCAGGAACGTAAGGTATGTCAGTGTTCGGATTTCAGTAATAAAAAATTTCAAATAACAAAACA
>JAAEOA010000163.1 GCA_024223715.1 bacterium
ACTCCTTCAGTCCCTGAACTGCTAATCTTATAAGGCCCCCGGCACCGAAAAAATCTGATCCCCAGACAATTCGATCTTCTCCGGCAAACTGAATCGCTTCACCGATGATCTCCGCCAGCCGCCAAGGCGCATTAAACCACCAAGGCATCACCAGGCTGAGGCTTATATAAACATTCGGATGGGTCAGGGCGACCATATTCAAGTCATGGCAGTACGGCCACCCCGCATGGAAGGCAATGATGTTCAGATCCGGAAAATCAGTGGCCACCTCATCAAGCAGGATGGGAACGCAATACTTGGCCCTGCCCGGGGGAACCCATGTAAATCCCGTGTGGATGGTCACCGGAACCCCCAACTCGGATATTTTTTCGTAAAAAGGCCAAATTTCCTTGTTGTTAATGTACGTATCTTCCGGCGGATAGAATTTCACCAGCTTGCAATTGCGCTCCTTGACCAGGTATTCCAGTTCCCAGAGCACATGCTTCATCCCTCTTTTTAATATGGGCCCTACATTGCATTGAAACAGGAAGCGATCC
>JAAEOA010000164.1 GCA_024223715.1 bacterium
GTCTATTGATCGCGTAGTCTTTGCCTTTGCAGGCTTTGCCATCCTTCTGAGCCTGGGCCTTGGTGTCGCAGCGAGCCCCATTTTTCATCATGTCTACTGGCTCTGGTTTACCGCCTTTGTCGGTGCCAACCTGTTTCAGTCGGCATTTACAGGCTTCTGCCCTCTGGCAAACATTCTCAAGGCGCTTGGATTCAAGCCAGGCCAAGCCTTCTAGGCCTGTTAGCCGTAGTGAAAAAACATAAAGCCCCGATACTCGGGGCTTTGTGCTTTTGGCATCAATGGGTAACGGGGATACGATGGACCTGATCTTCCTCTCGTTTTGGAATGACGACTGTCAACACCCCATGACTCCCTGATGCTTTGATCGTTTCCACATCAGCCGTATCCGGGAGCTGAAACCTGCGCTCAAAACTTCCCTGAAAACGCTCACGTCGAGAAAACTCACCCTCTTCCAGCTCTGTTTTTCTGCTGCCGCTGCTCATCAATACGCCTTTCTCGGCAGAGAGTTGGATATCATCCGGAGAGACCCCCGGGGTATCCATGATCAGGAGATATTCATCCTCTTTCTCATATATGTCCACTACCGGGGTCCAACTTTTTTCTACTTCAGCTTCACTGGAATATCCTGCCTTGGAGCGTGCCATTCTGCGCATCTCCCGGTTAACATCA
>JAAEOA010000165.1 GCA_024223715.1 bacterium
ATAGTTCAGAAATTGCCTTTGGGTTGTTATTATTAATGAGCCTGCTTTTGAAATATCGGGCCCCGTTCGTCTAGTGGCCTAGGACGCTGGCCTCTCACGCCGGTAACACGGGTTCGAGTCCCGTACGGGGTACCAACGTCACAGTATGCGAAACATTTGCGTGCTGGAATTAGAGCACCTTCTCCAAATTTGGGGGAGGTGCTTTTTTTGTGGAGGGTGTCCGGACTGAGGAAAGGGAAAGTGTGTTAGACCTTTTCAAGCTAGAAGGGGCACAATTCTAAATGGCCTCTTCAGCCTAACTCTACAGAAGAAATCCGCAACCAATTCCCAAATTCTTGTGAATCAATTTCACCCTTCGAAAGTGCCAGGACCGCAAGCACCGCATCCGATTCCGTGGCTGTGCCTACCCAAAACTCAATCGTTCAAGAAATCGCCTGAGGTTGAGTATGGGATCAATGTGAGGTTCCCGAATCTGTAAATACAAATTGGGCAGGGCGATGGAGTTTTGACTATGCACAGGGGTGACCGCCAACCAATTGATACCGTGCGGTAGGGGTGGCCGCCGATAGGTCAAAGCATGTTGAGCGCCGAGGGCAAATCTAAAGCGCGCCGCCAGGCGGCTAGTTGACCCAGATGCATGGCTTCGTGGCTGATGGCGAGAAAGAGAGTCGCGTCACCGAGGGTGGGGAGCGCTGAACTGTATCGCCAGGCTAACGGTGTTGCCAATTCCGTGTTTTTGCAGTCTTCATTTAATAGTTTTGCCCGCCAGGCTGTCTCTACGCGCTGGTGCTGGCGTTCAAGTTCAGCCTTCAACTCGTTCATTTGTGGATAGATTTCGGCATTGGGGTTCGGAAGTCGCGGATCGCCCGGACCGCGCCGTTCGAACAGATCCTGCCACCCCTTGGGAATATTGCGCTCCATACCGAGATCTTCAGCGAGGATATCGGAACCTGATACCAAGTGGCCGATGGTCCAGGAGGGGTGGTTCTCAAGTCCAGGGCCGGCCGGGGTCCTACATTGGGATTCGGACAAGTCACTAACCAGGGCATTTGCGTATAATAGGTTCCAGGCGTAGAGGCGGAGGGAGGATTCCATTTTACTGCTCCAGTTACTTTTGACGGCTGTCTCTGCCAAATATTCCATCCAGCGTAAATCATAGCATGAAAACCCTGCGTTTTGTGTTTCACCTGGGAAAACTAGGTGTGCCTACCCAAAACTCAATCGCTCAAGAAATCGCATGATGTTGAGCATGGGATCAATGCAAGGTTCTTGTTTTCGTAAATGCAAGTGGGGCAGGGGGATGGAGATTTGGAGAGGGACAGTCGGAAGACTCGGCAAGCCAGAGGCTAATCATTTCGGCTACACTGTCGGCGGTCACCGGTTTGGCCAAATAGTCGTTCATTCCGGTCTCAAGGCATTTTTCCCGGTCGCCTTTCATGGCGTTGGCCGTCATGGCGATGATTGTTATCTCGTGGTTCAAAACATCAGTATTGAGATCTCGAATGGTTCTTGTTGCTTCATAGCCGTCCATCTCCGGCATCTGACAGTCCATCAGAATCAAATCGTAGCTCCGGCTTTTTAAAATCTTGACTGCTTCTCTGCCGTTGTTGGCAATGTCTACCTTGTGGCCAAGCCTGGAAATAATTGTACTGGCTACTTTCTGATTGAAGATATTGTCTTCGACCAGAAGAATTTCGGCTGATCGGGTTTGGTCTTTGCTCGGCTCTATCTGGATTTCTTCAGCACATTGCTTTCGACAGAACTGGAATTCATCTTCGTTTAGGAGGCCCTCCATACATTGACGCAGGGCGTTGGGCTTGAGTGGTTTGGTCAGGAACCCGGACACTCCCAGCTCTGCCGGTGATTCGAGTTCTGCATGTTGGTTTAGAGGTACGGTTACCAGGAATTTTGTGCCCCCGAAAGCGGGGTTTTCCCTGAAGGTAGTCACCAGGGACTGATCCAATATGCACCCTTGATACGGGTCGTTTTCTTGAGCAGCCTGGACCAGCATGGCGTGGGCTTCCTGGCTTCCCAACGCTTCTTCGACTCGGCAGTTCATATGTGTCAGGTATTGCCTGGTTGTTTGACGACAAAGGGGATTTGACTCCAAGAGTAGGAGGCGCAGGTTGCCTGGCAATTTATTTTCCGTGACGGATGCCAGATCGTTGATCCGGTTTCGCTGAAAAAATGCGGAGAAGCTGAACGTAGACCCTTTGTCGACAACACTCTCGACCTGGATCGTTCCGCCCATAAGTTCTACCAACTGATTGGAGATGGACAAGCCAAGACCAGTCCCCCCGTATTTGCGGGTAGTGGACGAGTCAGCCTGAGTGAAACCGTCGAATATACAGGCCAGTTTTTCCTGGGGAATACCAAGGCCCGTATCCTGGATTTCAAAAAGTACCACGAAGCAATCATCGGCTTCGCTTTCTACCGAAACCCGCAGGACAACTTCCCCTTGGTGAGTAAACTTGAGAGCATTTCCGATCAGGTTGATGATAACCTGACGGAGTCGCCCAGGATCTCCAATGATCTGTTCAGGCACATCGTCGGCCACCTGGAATATTAACTCGACCTCGGGTTGTTCGATGCGGAACGAAAGAAGATCACCGGTCTCTTCCAATAGCTTAGCCAGGTTGAAGTTAATATTCTCAATACTCAGTTTGCCGGCTTCGACCTTCGAGAAATCCAGGATGTCATCGATGATATGAATCAAGGCGTTGGCACTGGTTCTGATGGATTCAGCAAACTCCTTTTGATCGTATTGGAGTCTGGTCTTCAGCAAAAGACTGCACATTCCGACCACACCGTTCATAGGGGTCCTGATTTCATGGCTCATGTTGGCCAGGAATTCAGACTTAATTTGGTTTGCCGTTTCCGCCTCATAACGAGCATTGACCAGCTCGTCCGTCGAGGTCTGCAGGTCCTCCGTCATCTTGTTGAAGGAACGGGCCAGATCTCCGAGTTCGCGGTTGTAGGAATCCTCCAGCTTGATACTGAAGTCTCCGGCGGAAATCTTGCGGGTGGCCTTGGTTAAACGATTTATCGGCAGGAGAATCTGGCGGTGTGTCCAGAAGGCGAACGAGAGGAAACCAAATCCTGCCAGGCAGAGCAGCACCAGTCCGCCAAATAGCCGGTTCTCGTTTTGCGATTTCACTTCGGACATGACCATGTCTGATTCCATCGCCGCCTGTTGTGAAACATGGAGCCCTGTATTGATCAATACAGTGGCTCTGCCGAACCAGCCTCCCACCGAAACAGGGTACTTTACGGCTGGAACGCGTTTAACAAGGGTCCACCCGGTTTTTGGTTCGGTATCGGCAAACACCGGCAGGTGGCTGTACAAGAGAACTTCACCCGACTCGAGATACAAGGAGCCAGACCCGCCCGCCAGGATCCTTTCACCGGTTATTCCGAAATCCAACGTTAGGTTGTGTTCCTCCCGGTCGAGACCGGCTTCCATGCCCCATTCTTTGGTGCTATCTGGATGGTGGATATAGAATCCTTCATCATTGACGAGCATATACGACCTGTTGAAATCCTCATCGAAGGAGAGGTGGCCCAGGATGTTCTGCACTTGAATTTCAAAGTCGAACACCAAAGTCCCGGCCAAACTGTGATCACGGAAGACGGGAACCGAGCCCTGCACTATCGGACGTAGCGGCTTTACGATCTGTCCTCCGACGTGGTTTGGACCGGGCGAAGACATAACCACAGCATTCCGTTCCGATTCTGTTTTGGTCGGCCGGGTTCTCAAGGCTGGTGCCGTCTCGGGTTCCTTTGGGGAAGTCACTGTGGTGTTGGTGGCGTTGCAGTCGATCTGAAACGACACCTTTCCTCGCAAATCAGTAAAATAAATCCGGGTGCAAATCAGATTTTCATTCGAAAGGGAGGCAAAGAGTGTTTCGAGATCCTCGTTACCGGGATCCAAAGATTCCTGATTGGGATTGGCCGAATAGGATACCAGCTCCTTGACTCGCGGTTGTTCGGCAAGACCGGCCAAATCGGTTTCTATCTCAACCAGGTGATCCTTGAGGTGGGTTGTCCACTGGGAAACCAATTCCTTGGATTCGGCAACTTCATCCTTGTGTCGCTCACTGGCGGAAAAAACCTCTTCACGCAGTGACTCGAACGACTCCAGGAAGGAATGTCGAAATGTTTCGATAGCAGTACCGAGATCCCGGGAGACCCCTGGAAGTTCCCTGAGTGCCATGATCTTTCGGCAACCGGTGTCCACCAGGGAACGATAACTCACCAGTTTCTCCTGGTCGGATTGCGAAATAGGACGGTTGGATGCAATGAGACTCGCCACCAGTGCCCGCTCAATCCCCGCGTACTCGGTCACTGTGAGAATAGTTGGTCCAAGAACGGTGTTCAGATGGATCAACTGTTCTTTTTGAGAATTGGGAGTGTACGCGAAATCTCTCAACTCGAACCCCAGGTGAATGGATTCGGTCGTCCAGGAAACCCAATCAGTCAGGGAGATTTTCCTGGTTGCAATCAAGGCGCGTTTGACCCGGTACTTCTCAGAACTTTCCAACCAGTTCGCGAGTTTTTTCTGCAAGAGTGGATCTTGCCCTTCGTCAAACAGTTTCTCAGCCGCTTCCTGGGCCTGTAGAAACGATTCGTCGCTCCGGCGGCAGGATTTCTGAAAATCAGGGAAAAACCGCGAGCGATCCCCTTCCGAAGAGCCAATGATTACCGAGCCAAGGCCGCGTTCGATAGCCCGATGCCCTGACGCCGTAGTCAGGTTTCTGGCAAGGGAGTTTTTAAGAGCAAAAAGTTTGGCGGATTCTTGTTCTTTGGCAGCTCGATTGAGCTCGACACAAACAAATACCGACAGGACTGCGAACATGATACCGCAGACCATAAGTACTTGAAATTTAAGTGTCCTAAAAGCAGGCATCGAAAACAGAATCCTTCCATAACCTGAATTATCAGTATAATGTTTTTCGTTCAAAAAGGAGACCTGCTTAAGTGATATATTGGGTTTATGGAATAATATATCTGTTTTGCTTTGGCGGAGGGGTCCAATCGAAGGCGCTGGCCAGAATCGGGTGGATGAAGTAGCTGTGAGGTGGTTGTGGGAATCGAGAGGGTTGTGCTGCAGAGAATGTTAGTGGTCGAATTTTTGCCACTTTTTCCCGGAAAAAATGTATAGATCTGCAAAATCAAACATAACCAGCCTATTTGACTCTGGTTTCCAAAACACATTCTCCACGGCACAATAAAAATATCACACAGAGTTACCTAGTGATTGTGACCAGAATGGTCTTCCTTGGCATGGTCATGCCCAGTATGATCACCAGTCTTGGCAGAATTGATGCAACCGGCACAGTAGAATTTGCCATCTATTTCGGTAAGCTTATCCATTGGCATCTGGGTTGCACCACAGCAACCTTCACAGTCATGAAGAACGACCTGTGTTTCCTCAGTCGTTTCTTTTTGATCGGATTTTCCTTCACCGCCACAGCCCACGACAAATACGAGGGTCATCATGGCCAAAATTGTAAGAAACACCTTCATCTTCAGTTCTCCTTTGACAAGTTACTAGACAGACAGTTTGTTCAGAACGCCGAACCAGCGGCCGCTCTCTGGTGATCCTACAGGAAGTATTGGACTTTTGCCAATGTCAATATCGTATTCAAATCTGGCTGGAATTGTGAGGTGTGAACCGCCCCGGGTTTGACGGAGACTCCAAAGTCTGAGAGGACTGGTCAACGATGCCCGGTTTGACAGTCTGATAGGCTTAAGGTGCACGGAAAAATTGAAAATTTGTCCTGGATAGTGTAGGATGTTTTTACATCAGGCGTAAGTGGGGACTATACGTTTGAAATGACAATTCCAAACGTTCAATTTTCCGGGGGAAAAACCATGAGCCGAATTAACTCCTTACTTTTATTCTTCGTCTGCCTTGTTCCTGGAATTCTCTCCGCCGCTCCTATTTCTTTAGAACTGCAACAACGCTTTACCGACTTGCCTGATGGTCAAACTGTTCCAGTAATAATTCAATTTGGCAACCAAACCGATTTGAGTCTTTTCACGGGGGGCCGGGACAGCGCCGGTCGTATGATTGATGATCTCAAAACAACTTCCCGGCAAGCGCAAGCAACAGTCCGAACTTTTTTATCCAATCGAGGTTTGGAAAATGAAATACGCACCTTCTGGATCAACAACAGCATGGCTTTGCAAGTAGACCGCAATTTGCTAGCTGAGTTAGCCCTTTACCCTGAAATAGAATCTATCGATTTTGATGAGCCCGTTGGTTTTGCGGAAGACTTCGAAAACCTATCTGGACCACGCGATACATACTGGAATTTGGATCTGGTAAATGCACCGGATATTTGGGCAATTGGCCACGATGGTTCTGGCATTGTGGTTGGTTCCATGGATACTGGAGTTGATCCGGATCACCCCGCCCTGGCCGGTAAATGGCGTGGCGGCACAAATTCCTGGAAAGATCTGGTTAACAACCAGCCAAATCCTTATGACGATCATGGTCACGGCACCCACACTATCGGCACCATGGTTGGTGGCGATGGACCTGGTCCTTTTCACCCTGATATCGGCGTAGCCTATGGGGCCCTTTACATCTCGGCCAAAGTTCTCGACCATTACAATAGCTTCAGCTCGGCTTCCATAGTTATCGCCGGCGCGCAGTGGATGTTGGATCCCGATGGAGATTCCCAAACAAATGATTTTCCACATGTGATAAACAACAGTTGGTACTTTTATTCTTCATCTTACACCGGGTTTTATTCTACAGTTGAAGTCTGGCGTGCTGCGGGGATAATTCCCGTGTTTTGTCTGGGTAATGAAGGTCCCAATTCTGCCACAACCCGCCCTCCAGGCAGCTATAGCAATGTTTTGGGAATTGGCGCGATCACCGCTTCAGATAATATCTGGACTTATTCTTCCCGTGGACCCAGCCCTACTGGTTATGCTTTTCCGGATGACTTTCGTAAACCTGATTTGTGCGCCCCCGGCGCCAGTGTAAATTCCTGTCTTCCCGGTGGAGGTTATTCAAATTGGTCAGGTACTTCAATGGCAACACCACATGTTGCCGGGACCGTCGCTTTGATATTGCAGATAGATCCCTCCTATGATTTCACAACTGTGCGAGATTTTTTGATAACAACTTCCGTCGATCACGGCTCAGTTGGTTTCGATATGGACTATGGATACGGAAGGCTGGATGTCTATGCAGCTGTTGTTGAAGCCTCTGGTTTATCCGGAGTGCCGGAAAATGTGCTTGAGCAGCCCGTGGCAAAACTAGATTCCAATTTCCCTAACCCTTTTAATCCAAGCACCAATATTCGCTTCACTCTTTTTGGGGACAACCAGGTTTCACTGAAGGTTTTCTCTGTTGACGGCCGGGCTATCGCCACCTTGGTTGACGGGGAAATGTTAGCCGGAAATCATGAAATTTCCTGGCAGGGTGTTGATCATAGAGGCGATCCATTGCCCTCGGGTATGTATTTCTATCAATTGGTTGCTGGTGACTATGCTGAGACCAGAGGCATGACTTTGATTAAATAGGGTGGAATGGCTTCGGGTAATCTTGAAACCTGAACCCAAATACGTAATGCCGTTACACCCCAATGGGTACAAGGTGACGAATTTTTCAGTTCCAGGTCTTATCCATTGTCACGGCCGTTTGATCCACACCTGGGCAATTGTTCACTTCGTCAACCTGGTCAAAATGCATCTCCACCAGTGATTTCCGGATGGCATTGAAACCGGTTGAGGCCGGAGTGTGTCTGGAATTCAGCGAAAGTGGCAGAATGGGCCAAGATTGGGTGGGTTGCCGGGTTTTGCGGCAAGAATGAATTGCGGCAAGAATGAATTGAGGCTGTTCAGAAAATTTAGTAGAATGCGGTCTACTTTCGGTCAAAAGGGGGGAACCAAACGGTTGAATTTACTTCTTATCCTCTTGCGATGATACCGATACTGAGGTGGCGAAAATGAATAACGTGAGGGTAAATGATATGCAGACTTCTCGTCTTGGTTTCGCTGAAAAAATTAACTACGCCCTGGGTGATACGGCCTCGAACTTTTTCTTCCAGTTTTTCAGCATCTTTATCATCTACTATTACACAGATGTCTATGGCCTGAGCACGTCCTCGGTTACCACCATGCTGTTGACAGTAAAACTATGGGACTGGATAACGGATCCGATCATGGGCATCATCGCTGACCGCACGAATACGCGCTGGGGTAAGTTTCGGCCTTACCTGTTGTGGATGGCGGTGCCATACGGCGCCTTGGGTTACCTGATGTTCATCAACCCGGATCTGGGCGAAGAAGGCAAACTGATTTTTGCCTACATTACCTACATTTTGATGATGACAGCCTACACAGCCATCAATGTTCCTTATGGTGCATTGATGGGTGTGATGACAACTTCACCCAATGAGCGGTTAACCCTGGGAACTTTCCGTTTTGTTGGTGCCTTCAGTGCAGCTATTGTCCTTGGTATGTCTGTCAGGCCAATGGTCAGGTATTTGGGCGGCGAAAATGAGATTCTCGGGTTCCAGTACACGATGGCAATCTTTGCCGTCTTGTCAGCTTTGATGTTTCTGCAAACTTTTCGCGGCACCAAGGAACGGGTCTCCCCGCCATCGAGTCAGGATAGCAATATCGGCAGAGACCTGGCAGTCCTGTTCAGGAATAAGGCCTGGATGGTGATGGTCGTTGCCGGGATTTTCACCCTGGCCAGTATTGCCATACGCGGTGGTGCCACGGTGTATTTCTTCAAGTACTACATGCTCGATGATAACTCTCCGTTCATCTGGATATGGGATCGTACCAGTTTCTTTATCACGATAAGTTCAATTGTATTTGTAATCGGCGTCATTGCCGGGCGCTACCTGAGTAATTTTTATGACAAACGTTTGTTGATGCTGTTCTTGACGCTCTCCAACGCAGTTATTCTGGGCCTGATTTTTTATATTCCAAACGAGGCTTACTGGATAATACTGGCGATGAATGCCTTGGCGTCCCTGCTTGCCGGGCCAACACCGGCGCTGGTCTGGGCGATGTACGGTGATGTCGCCGATTTTGGTGAGTGGAAATATAAAAGACGTACGACCGCGCTGGTTTTCTCGGCTGCGCAGTTTGCGCAGAAGCTTGGTTTGACCATCGGTGGTGTATTGCCAACGGCCGTGCTCACTTATGTCGGTTATGAAGCCAATATGGCCCAATCGGAAACATCATTGCTCGGTATCCGCCTGATCTTTACCTGGCTGCCGGCGCTATTCGCTATCATCGCTGGTCTGTCGTTTATTTTTTACCCGCTTCGCGACACTCTTCTGGTTCAGATCGAAGAGGATCTGATCCGTCGCCGGTTAGAGGCAGGTGAACCGGGTCCGGAATTCGACCCGTCGTGAGATGGCTTTTCTATTGTCTTGGCTGGAGGACCCTGCATGCGGTTGCCGTGTAGCGGACAAACCGACCGGCGGCGTGTGTCTGGACGCAAGAATTTCCGTAGTCCCGATCAGCATCTTTTTCTATAGGACAATCGGTTCCCCTTGTTTTCATCACTTCTGACAAAAAATTTGACCGTTTTAGAGAAACCTGCTCATGGCGATGGCGGTCCGCTGATCTCCATTGTAGAATATGACAATAATTTCGTTCATCAAATTTCAGGAGTTTTTGAATTATGTTCAGCATTCGATCTGCCTTCTTTGAAGCCCTCTTTGTGGTTTTTGGTGTGATTCTGGCACTGGCTGCCAATGAATGGCGCCAAAATGTGAAAGCCGAAGAACTGGCCGATGCCGCTTTGGCCAGTGTCATTACCGAATTGGAAACTAATCAAGTTTTGATCAGCTCCTCCATGCAATACCACGAGTCACAGGTGAAAAAACTCCAGGATTTAATGTCCTCGAAAAAAACGCCCACCATGAATGATTATCCCAAAGGCTTTATCAATCCGGCTTGGGTTACGGACACTGCTTGGGCCGTTGCCAAGGAAACCGGCGTTTTGGCGGACATGGATTACCAAACAGTTCTTACCTTGTCAGCAACTTATGAACGCCTGGATCGTTACCGGCGCCAAAGCGAAATGGCGGGGCAGTTGGTGTACGAGGCCATATTCGAAAAAGGCTCTTCAAGCCTGGCGGCAAAACCCGTTAATATGATGACTATTCTCTACACTTTCATTTACCGGGAGAAACAATTAGAAGAGAGTTTGGTTGATGCTCTTGGCTCCATTCAAATATTTGCCCTCCCAAGCGGATAGTTAAGCAGTGCTTCTTCCTGCTCCCAAAATCGTCTTCCTCTTTTGGTTGGGGCAGTTAATGTTGTTTTCCTTGTAGCACTGGATGAACCAGGTTACCCCACAATACAATAAGCCAATTTTTTAGTGACATATATTCAAGAAATGGTACAATCAGATGGTTGCAGCAGAACCTGGGAGGGAAACCAATGCATCGTGTAATTATTTTTTCAATGTCTGTCATGCTTTTTTTCGCCTGTCCAACTATTGCAGTTCTTCTGCCTGATCAGATCACAGAAAGCGAAACCGACTGTTTGTATCCTTCATTGGCTTCATCAGATGATGGGGTCACAATGCTGGCCTATGTTGTGAAGGGTGATCCCATTCCCATGGATTTTGTTCAGGTTCGTGCCTTGGCAACCGTCACATCCGACGCTATGTGGTACACCGAACCCGAAACGCTCAATAATGGCGGCAGGCCAACCATATGTTGGAGTCGTACCGGGTTTCATTGCGCATTTGTCAGCGGACCAGTCATTATTGTCTATCACTCACTGCCCGATTTTAGTTGGGATCATGAAAATTATTCCATCATTGCCACCAATGGTCCTGTTCTTGGTATCGACCTTTTTGGAGTTCATTCCGATGCTGCAGGACCGGATGTTTTTATGGCTGTACACACCATCACCGATCAACCCGATGGGGATCATCATGTGATGTACGCTTCTCACACCCACATGAGCGGGTGGTCTGAGTTGAGCTGGGTTGCCACCGAGACTGAAATGTATTCCAATCCTCAGATAACCTGGGATATTGGACCAGCCGGACCCTGGCCCACCATTTTCTATATCGGCGGGGATCAGGGCAACAACATAATGAAACACACCACGTACGATTTTGAGAACGGCTGGAGCTCACCTGAGGTTGTACCTGGTGATGGCGTTTCCACGCCCAGTTCTTTTTCTGGTGAATTTGATGTTATTACCAGGTGGGGAATGGAAAAAGATATTCTCGGTCTTGGTGCCCAGCCAACATGTCCCTGTGGCACAATTCATCACCAATCCTATGAACCTGGTTTCGGCTGGCAGGCAACAACAAACCAGACCATAAATTATGCCCATTACGACTGGCCAAGATCACCAAACCTTGCCACTGACCCCGAAGGACGCCTGCATGCCTTCTGGCAGCAATTGTCATCTACCCACACAATGGAACCCTGGCACACAACCATGGAATACCGGATTTACGATGATGGTGTATGGGAAGATCAGAATCATCTCATTTATGGCTCCACTGGATACCGCAATATAGGAGATGTTGTTGCCCTGGCAGTTGCCCCGTCCAGTCACCCCGTAGTTGCCTGGACCGAACGCGATACCATAGATGGAATTCCACAACCATCGCAGGTCATTGTTGCTCGGGATTCCTATCTCAGTAGTGCTCCGGAACAGGTTATTGTAAAACCGGAGTTGAAATTGTCTGCCTGGCCAAACCCGTTCAATCCACGAACGACCATCAGTTACGAATTGATGGCTGCGGCAACAGTTACCCTTGGCATTTACGATGTGGCTGGGCATTTGATTAAAGAATTGATTGGGCAGGAAAATCAAAATGAGGGCCATCACACAGCCACCTGGTCTGGGAGAAATTCTCAGGGTCAGTCCGTGCCTTCGGGAACATACTTTTATCGACTTGAGGCTGGCGGCCTTTCTGTGATCAAAAAAGTATCCTTGTTGCGTTGAGCTTTTTAGAAATTAAAACTCTTCAGCTATCTGGTCATAGATGACGCCACGATCCTTCGGTCCGTTGAACATGAATTGAACGCAGTTCTCGTGCTTGCCAATATGTTGCGGCGGTGAAATCCTTTCTGATTGTAGAGACCTTTAGCCAGCAATCGAATGGCCATCGTGGCTGCTTTTGGTCAAAAGGGGGAAACTATGGGTTTGAATTTACATCCTCCAACAAACCATTTACCCCAAACCGGGAAAGGAGAACCGAACCTGTCCATTGAAAGCGGAAAAGCATTTATGGAAAAGTTGAGAGACGATGAGGATTTCAGGAATAGCATGGGGGAAATCGGAACAGCAGGAGAACGTCTGGATTACGAACTTCCTGTGAGATGCCAGTCGAGATAGTAATAAAAAAAGCGCCCTCTGGTTCAAACCGGAGGGCGCTTTGGTCAGGCGAACAAGGAGTTGTCCGGATTACCGAAACATACTCTTGATTTCATCCCAGCTATGGGACTCATTGGCGACAGGGTCTTCACAGCAGTCAACGTCGGCGAAGATGGAGAGTTCACCAGGAAAACCAAAATTGGTTACTAAGTCGTTCCAACCGTCACCCCAGTCGTTCCAGCTCGTGCAGCCGACGGGTGAAGCGTCGATGACCAGATTCGGAAAGCCGGTCGAGGTGAAGTCCGTGTGGAAAAAGAGGCCCAGGGCGTAGGAAGAAATCATGGGCAGGCAATCGCAGTTCACAGGGATACTGATGTCGTACAATCCTTCTGAATTGATGGTGATCGTGGTTATGTCAGAAGCGCAGATCTGCCCTCCAGGAATGTTACACTGAGACGCATCGTCCCAGATAATTTCCTCAACATCTGCGGAAATTTCGAAGGTCACCGGTACGTCTTCTGGTCCGAACGACAACAAAATGTGCACTTCGCTGATTAACAGGCCTTCAGCACAGCTACTACAGCCCGTCATGGGATCGAAGATGTACTTGAAGGCTTCATTCCCCTGAACCCAATTCGAGATTAACCAGGAAGGAGAGTTTTGATTGCAACGGTGCACGTGGCACGGGAGTTATTGACGGCTTCGACGTCAGCCTGGTCGAGTGGCTTGACGGAGACCTCCCTGGCCACAGTACTGCTGGCCAATGACATACAAATGGCGAGAACGGCGAGAATTTTTAGCATTTTCATCTGATGTTTTCTCCTGTTGTTTCCTGGCATTGTAACGACCTTAAAATTAAGGAACTAATGCCAAACTTAACTGATGCGGGGCCCTGATGGAGTCTAAACTGGAGGCCTTGATATCGACATCATTGCCGATCAGAGGGATGTGGTCGATTCAAGGGTTAAAGACACCATAAACTAAGAGATAGCCCAAGAAAGGGCTTTGTACACCACAATTGTCCTCTTTGTCAACTTGGGCAACCTGGTCATAATCCATCTCCATCTGCGATAGGGCTTTGGCTGGCAGGACCGCCGGTGGCTAACTCGCCTCTGCTCATCGCTTTTGATTATTTTAATAAAACCATTGGCCGTGTTTCACGATAATCATTCGTCTGCAGGCAGTAATAATAAATCCCAGAGGGCACCAAACGCCCACCATTATCCCGTGAATCCCAAACAACCTCATGGAAACCAGCAATTTCCCAGACTCCATTTCGCAACACCCGAACTTCACGCCCCGCCAAATCAAAAATCCGTAACTCAATCACAGATTCCTGCGGCAAAGAATACCCAATCTTAGTAATAGGATTAAACGGATTAGGATAATTCTGCATCAACAAAGGCTGCGCCACCACCAACGGCCTAATCCCCGAAAGTCCACACCCAACCCCGGCAGCCCCCATGGTAACCTGACAATCATTATTAACATCCCGACAAGGGGATTCATCCCTCAAGGTGAGATCCCCATTTTCCCAATCACAAAAAAGTGGGTCAGTACTCAAATTCCCATTTGCCCCGGTCTGATCAAAAATCTCCCCGTCATATTGCCCACCCTGATTCCCAAAAACATTACAACAGCTAATAGCCGGCTCCGAATCAATATCAAAAACATGAATGCCGGCCCCGATAATATTATGGGCAATAATACAGTTTTCAACAGTGACATCCGAATCGGCAGCAAGCATGAAACCACTACCCAGGTAAGACTTGTTTCCGACCATATCACACTGAGTAAGATTGGCCCCAGACTCGGAAACAAAGAATATCGCTCCGCCAAAAAACATGCCTTGGTTATTGAGGAAAGTACACCATCCAATATCGGGAGCGGAATGGGAATACATTATTCCAGCTCCATCTGTGGCAATATTACTTTCAAAATGGCAGTCAAAAACGGTTCCGTCACTTTGGTACTGATAAATCGCTCCACCGGACATGTAGGCTTCATTGTCAATAAAAGTGGTGGACTCTATGTTCGGGTCCGGGCAGTCTCGAATGTAAATCGCTCCGCCGGCATACCCAGCGTAATTATCTCGGAAAATACAGTGGGAAATTAAAAGAGAGGTATTCTCACAATAAAACGCTCCACCAAAATCATCGTTTTCAGGCACTAATCCACCAGTAATAGTCAGCCCCTGCAGCTCTACATTGAGCTCTTGATCCTGACTATAAAAAACACGGCCTTGCTGTTGGGCATCGACAATTACACAGTCAACTCCGCCAGCTTCCGGGGCTCGCAACGTAATGCCCCCTTTCAAAATTATGTCGTGTTCAAAGTAGGTTCCGCAGGAGATTTCAACAATGTCACCAACGTCACAGGAATCTATGCCGGCTTGTATAGTTGGGGCGTCGAAAGGAACGTGCCAGGTGGTGGCATTGGCATCGGCAGTTGAAAAAATGGTTAATAAAACGATGAATACCAAGGCGAAGAAGGTTAGATGTTTCATGTTTTGCCTCCAAGAAACACAAGCGTGTGGAATCAGCTGGGCTCCTAGATTTTGCTACCTCAATTTTCTGAAATAATTTTCAAGTTAGTATTGTTTTTGTTGTTTTTGTTGTTGTTGTTGTCTGGAATCCTGTTCGAGTTGCCAAATCAATGATGTCCACTATTGCGAAATTCCAAATTCTCCTTATAGGATTTTCACCCTATAACAAAAACGTAATTTTTTCAACATCCTGGTTCTTTTTTGTCTTCCCGAATCATTGGCAAGGAACCTTACTGACGACCTCGGAGGAGACGATTGCCCTGATTTGGAATCCCGCCCCTTGTAACGCATTCTAGCGCGGAGACCGATAGAATGGAAGGTGTTGCACTTGCTCATTGAGCTTGCGGTATGCACAATACCCACCTCCACCATGAAAACGAACTCACCCCGATAGATGGTTATGTCGACCAGTTCAACGGTGGCTGTGTTGCCGAACAATCCAAATTCCAGCAACTATTTACTAACCAGGGAAATGGTTTGGATTTCTGTGGCAACTTAGGTTGGTATGTTGCCAATGACATTGCCCAACGAGACAGCGATTGATTTCTGGAAATTGCCTCGGGCGATGAAATTATCTGGACTGTCGATTCCCAATACTATGGCACCGTTTGCCGCAGCGCCGAAGTTTTAGATTGGGATAAACCGGTTTGGTGTATTTGATTCTCCGATCCTCGGAGATAATGACTTAATTCTGCTGATGCAACAACCTTCAGAAAAACTAATGTAAGATTCGTTGACCCGGGTAAACAAGCTTATTTGAGTCCTCTTTCTGGCTCAATTTGGATTTTCTGAAGGAGTTAATAATGTTTTATCCAACCCTCCACCTCAAAGCTCATTTTTTTATCTTTGCCCTGATAATTGGCTTGGTCCAAATCACACCGGCGCTGGCCGATGATATCGGTGGGGACGATGTGAATATCACCTCGGACGAGTACCTGACTGCTGCCAGCCTGGACATTGCTGACGATGGAACTATGTTTGCCGCCCACGAAATAGGTTCCAACGATGGTACGGAAATCCATGTTTTGCGTTCAACCGATGAAGGTGAAAGCTGGCAACCGTGGGAAGTTTTCTCTGGCCCTGAAATCCTGGACTCATACCGCGAACCTTCCCTTAAAGTTATCGAAGGCACTGTCTCGCGCTGCTATTTGTTGTTCACCAGAGTTTTACCATCTGGCTATAATGAAATAAGAATGGTCAATTCACCTTTGGACACTGAGCAAGCAGATTTTGGCCCTGAAGTTGTCGTTTTTTCGGAGGATGATGTTTCATTTTCCAATGCCAGTTTCACCTCCAGTCTTTTGGATTACAATTGGTTTTACCTCTTTGTGGTGGCCGAAGGAAAAAACGGCTATATTCGCGATATTTGGTTTACTCGTGGTCTTGATTTGGGCGATTCTTTCGAAGCCGGCTATGCCCTTACCAACAACATAGTTTTTTCTAACGGAAAATATCCGGATATCGATTTTGGTCCGGGTTCAGTACTGCACGTTGCCTGGTATCACGAATCGTATACAAATGATTTCGACGATGCCATTCGTTACCGACGAGCCGAACACGGCGCCAACTGGGGATTAGCCGATTGGAACAATACCAAAGCCATAACCCCTACCCATAACGAATATTACGAGAATTATCCCCAAGTAAAAGCCAGTCCCAATACCGATGAAGTGGTAGTGGCTTATTCACGTCTGGAACAGACGTCCCCCGATTCGTATATGTTCCAGGATCCGGCGGTAAGGGTTTCGAATGATGCCGGGGTAACTTTTGGCAGTGAGACTCAATTCCTGGGCCCACACCGAATTGGTGGTATAGTGGTCAATCCAAATAATGACAAGTGGACTATTGCTGGTGGTCGATCAAGTGCCGGTTTGACAACTGCGCAGTCCGGCGAATTGGAAAATTGGAATACTTTTCAGCAGTTTGCCGACCAATACGGAAATATCATTCGCAGTCGTTATTGCAGCTTGGCGCTAAATCCGAATCGCAGCAACCGGGAGGCTTTACTTTGGATCGTGGGTGGGGTTGGCGAGCCTTCAGATATCGACAACCTGTATTTTGATGGCATGTGGCGCAATGACCCTGGATATCCCAATATGGCCGATGGCTTTCCAGTTAGTTTAGCCAACGAGCCTACCACCCCGGTGGCCTTGGTGGATCTCACTGGCAATGGCAACCAGGAAATTGTTTTCAGCGACCAAGCACATTACATCCACGCTTACAATTCAGATGGATTTGAGTTACCAGGCTGGCCAGTTCTGGTTCCCGAAGGTTTATCAACCAGTCCGGTGGCTATTGGTGACTTGCAAAACAACGGCCAAATGACCGTAATAGCTGGCACTCTCAATGGTTGGGTCCACGCTTATGATTGGCAGGGCATAGAACTTTCAGGCTGGCCAATTTATCTCGAATCCAACAACCCGGCTTACGTTTCCATTGGGTCGCCCGGGGTAGTTTATCCGGACCTGGCAGCCGTGGTTTGTTGTGGCCCCCGTATTCGTATTTACAATTCAGACGGCGAAACACCACCCAATAATCCTGGTTGGATTATCAACTCACATACTTTTGAAAACCCAGCGGTAATTGGCGATGTCGACGGTGATGGATATCCAGAAGTTGTCGGCAGTATTGACGACCGGGTTTTTGCCTATTTTTCCCACGACGGTGTTTCGAATTTTTTCCACCAAATGCCATCCAATGCCACCAACCCACTTTCTTTGGTCGATCTTGATCAAGACGGCGACCAGGAAATTTTGTACCCGGCAGTTGGTAGCAATCTTTACGCCCTTGGTGATGACGGCCTGCCACTTGGTGGTTACTGGCCTTATCATTTTCCTGGCGGCGGTCATTTAAGCAGTGCCAGCGCTGGCCGAATCATGGGTGCCACTCATCCTTACATCGCCGTTGCCAGCAGTAACCAGGGTGTTGTGTTGTTGGACGAAGATGGCCTCGAAGTATCTGGTTATCCGGTTGATGTTGGTTCAGCTTGGCATTCGATCTGGGGTACTCCTACCATCGGTTTGATCGAAGGCTCAATTCCAGAAGTTCTTTTTGGTTCTGAAGATGACCAGGCCTATTCCTTCGATCACGATGGAAATATTTCTCTTGGCTGGCCAAAAAATGTTGGTTCCGACATTTGGTTTAGCCCTGCAATTGGCGATATCGACGATGACGGTGGAAACGAAGTAGTTATCCTGTCGGATAACGAGCTTACTGTAGTAAATGTTTTAACTTCTCCTGGCGACCCGGAACGCATGTGGCCAATGTACGGCCACGATGCCCAGCGCACTGGCTGTGCCGATTGCCAGGAAAGCATGCTTTCACCGGTAGCCGAAAATTTCACCGCTGGAACCAAGGTACGGTTTGCCGGGGCATCGCCCAATCCGGTTCAAGGGCCATCGAATTTTCATTTTTCGGTACCCAGAGATGCCAAAGTCAGTTTGACTATTCATGATTTACGCGGACGAAAATTGTTAACCATTGAAGGGGGCACCTTCTCCCTGGGAGAGCATTTTATCGCCTGGAACGGCAAAGACGACCGGGGTCACCCCTTGGCTAGTGGTCAATATTTGGCTCGATTACGGGTTGTTGAGAGCGGTGGAGAAACGATTTCCACTCGAAAGCTGATGGTATTGCGCTAATTACGATTTTTGGGGGTATTTGGCGACAATATTGATCGAATGGGAGGTCTTCCCAGTTAGACCAAGCCATCAGTCTTTTAGACGAAAAGACCTGTATGGATGCAGATACCATAGTTAAGCGGAACCTGATACTGGAGGCAGTATACTTACTGCCTCCGTTTGAAAAGTAGCTCATCAACTCACCACAAATGATGGGCTGCCCTATCCCAGAATAGTAATGGCGATAATAGCAGTGATGCAATCCAACGAATGCAGGCTCGCTGACTGTCCACCGTTTTGGCGGATATCTCAATTACCATATCCACGCACACCTATCGGGGAACCGGGAACGAAACCTATCCTCAATTATTTTCAAAAACATGCTAACTTATATAACGTAAGACAGGTCTATAATTAAAACCTCCAGGAATACTCCGGGGGCGGGAAGTTCAAATCAAGGATCAACCGTTGTCGCTGAATAATTTAAACCTAATTGATGAATGCCTGTCCGACGAACCTCATCTACGATAATGCCAATGGAATTACCTTTTTTAATCTGGAGGACCCGCAAATGTTGTCTAAAAAACTGATTCACTGGACGGGAATATTAATTGTTTCCCTGACTCTGTTTTCTACAGTGAGTTTGGCTGTCACAAAGGAAGCAGCAGCTGATCGTTATTCTGCCTACTTCAATTTCCGGTCCCTGGTTTCAGGTGGAACTGTGGTGCCACATTGGCTGGCTGACGGGTCAGGGTTCTGGTTCAAAAAAGGCGAGCAGTTTTTAAAGTATGATTTTGACTCAGGTGAATTAGTGGAATTATCGAGTGAACCCGAAGACCTGAGCAAACAGGATCAGGGCCAAGGGCCACCCAACATGACCAGTCCCGATGGTTCCCTGGTTTTGACTGAACAAGACCACAACCTCTTTTTTAATAATCCAGATGAAGATGACCTGCGTCAAATAACCACAGACGGTACGGAAGACCATTTTTATACCACCTACCTTGCAATGTGGTCCCCCGATAGCCGGGTTGCCGCAGTGGTTCAATACGACTCCCGTGGCGTGGCAACCATTCCGCTGGTTGACTGGTTGGACCCAGTCACTGCCGTGGAAGAATCGCCCTATCCCATGTGTTCCAGTGCTTCACCAGGTTCCAGCCTTCACTTTGCTCATGCTGACGGTGTTTTGGTTTCCGCTGTTGACGGAATTGACCCCACTCTTGATGTGATGCCCTTGGGTTGGAACAAAGCGAACGGTCATTTGATGGCCATGGGCTTTAACCGCCAAATGTCTCGACAGGTATTGTTCTCCATAGACCCGAAAACCGGATCGGCCAAGGTGATTGTCGAAGAAACCAGCCAGACATTTATTGACGGATTGGCAGCTTATTCCCTGTTCGATCATTACTATTTCCCCCTTAACGAAGATGAAGATTTCATCTGGATTTCTCAACGTGATGGCTTTCACAACCTGTATCTCCATGCCCATGATGGTCAACTGATCAAACAGTTGACCCATGGCCAATATCCGGTTCTACGTCCTTTGAAATACGACAAAGAGGGCGACTGGTTGTATTTCATGGCGTGCCCCAATAAGGTCGATCCCTATAGTCGGCATTTGTGCCGGGTGAAACTGAACGGGAAGAACTTTCAGCAACTGACGGAAGATTCCGGCAGACGGAGAATATATTTTTCCGATGATTTTAAATATTTTGTCGACAACCACTCTGACCTGGACCGCAAACCTTCTTCTGATTTGCGCCTTAGTGATGGCACTATGGTTAAGCAATTGGCCGAAGCTGATATTTCCAGTTTGTTGGATGTTGGTTGGACGGCCCCCCAGCGAGTTGTCATCAAAGCACCTGATGGCCAGACAGATATTCATACGGCTATCTATTTTCCTCCCGAATTTGATTCAGCCAAATCTTATCCCGTTATAGAGATGATTTACGCAGGTCCTCAGTGGCCCATTGTTCCCCGTCGATTTATAGCCGGAGAGTATGGCGACACAGCCGCTGCTCTGGCGCAGTTGGGATATGTGACGGTGATCATTGACAGCCGGGGAACTCAAGGTCGAAGCAAAGAATTCCAGGATTATATTTTTAATCGTTTGGGTCAGGTTGAAATACCGGACCATGTGGCGGCTCTTCAGACTTTGGCAGAAACCCGGCCCTGGATGGATTTATCCAGAGTTGGTATTCATGGAAAGTCCTGGGGAGGATATTTCTCGTTACGGGCCATGCTACAGGCTCCAAACTTTTACAAGGTTGGTGTTTCCAGTTCTCTGATTGCGGATTTCATGACCACAGCTTCTTCTCCGGTCGTTCCTTATATCGGGTTGCCGGAAGACAACCCGGAAGCCTATGAAGGAGCCAATTGCCTGCTTTTGGCCAATCAGCTGAAAGGCAAGCTCCTGATGACCATCGGCACCCTGGATCACAATACTCCCTTTGCTGAGACCATGCGCATGCAGGACGCTTTTATAAAAGCAGGGAAGGATGTGGATCTGGTCGTTTTTCCGGGCCAAAACCATTGGC
>JAAEOA010000166.1 GCA_024223715.1 bacterium
CCTTGACGCGAAACGTACAGGAACGCGTAGTGCGGGAAATCCGCACGCTGCGTGTGAAGTGGCGGGGATTGGAAACGGAATCACGGACGACCCTACCCGGGCACGAAGGGGGAAACCCTGGATACAGACAAGGGGAGTCCTGCGGGTTACCGCGCCAGTCCTCGACCCTACCCATGTTATCCTTCAGTCCCGCCTCTTTGTTTGCGAAGAAAGTCGGGTTGTTCCGTAATCCAGCCTGCCTGCTTCTGAAGCGCAATCACATCAACAGCATCATGGCAGTGAAAAGCCATCAGTTCACCCAAAGTTCCAAACCCCTGCATCTGCAGACGCGGAACCATGCGAAAAAACAACTCGGCGCACACCAGGGCATCGCCCAAAGCCGTGTGCCTGCCGTGTAGATCGATCTGATACAACCCGACCAGGTTTTCCAGGCTGAAACTTTTCAAAGTTGGATTCAACAACGAGGCCAGGCGCTGGGTATCAATAAAAACCAGATCCTGCCAGGGTTGATCGTGCCGCGCACATTCGGACCTCATCACCGTCAAATCAAACGGCACACCATGGCCGACAATAACCCGGTTGCGAGCCAGAGACTCGAACTCAGCAAATAATTCCGGCCAGGGGCGGGCGTCTTTGACCATGCCATCAGTAATATTGTGGATGACTGTGCTGGAAGCCGGGATGGCGACCCCCGGGTTGATCAGATCATCGATCATATGCCCTGCAAAAAGCCTGGTACCGTGAGCGCAGACCGCACCAAAGCTGACGATCCGATCAGTTTTGGCATTGAGCCCGGTGGTCTCAGTATCGAGGATCAGCAAAGGCAGTTCATCAAGAGGAATGTCCAGCTCCAAAGGCCTGGTAACCGGAGGTATGTCATGCAGAGTCAGATCAAAGTCCACCCCTGGCCGATGTCGGTCCAGTTCCATGGGTGGAAAGATGATGATGGCACCTTCGCTATCTGGAAGTGAAGAAATTCGCCCCTGCAAATGAACCCCGTCCAGCCGTTCAAAAACAGCCTCCAGTGGACGGTCCACCAGGTTAACTTTTCCCATGGCCCCCCCCACCGACTCACGGCTCAAAGCCGCAAAAATCGAGGTTCCCACCCGGGCCCTCTCGGCGCCCAATAATTCCTGGGCCGAGTTGTTCAACAAACTCACCTGACCCTTTTCGGTGATCACTACAACCCCGCTGGACAACGCACCCAGCACGGCCACCAGACGACGGTCCGGACCATGCCGTTCCCTGGTTGTCTGATACTGATAACGGTGAAGAGAATGCAGAAGGTTTGTAATCTCAGGTGCTGGGAAATCCTTATCAGGAATGGCGATCAGGGCATTGCGGTCGGCCACCACATTGAGCACCGAAGTTCGAATCCAGGCCAGCCCCATGCCCAGTTGGCGCACCATCAGAATCGATCGAATAACCATGCCCAAAGCCGCCAGCCAACACCCAAGAGACAACCAGACGATGGTTTGATTCGCAGGCTTTCCAGCCGGATGCCCCAACAGAATAAGTAAAGCCCCCACCACCACAAGCACCCCTGCCCACAACAGGCTGAAGGTGATAATGCGATGTGCGCTGCGGGCCATGGCCGTCCTTATCGATGGGTTTGAGGGATTCGGTGGCGAATAACGATCATACAACTGATGGGGGTTTTCTCAAACAACAGTTTGGCTGCTTTGCAGTGACAACCATGAGTGTTAAGGTATCAAAGACAATGAACTGACCTCAAAAAGGGAATAGGCATGATCAAAAATCCTAAACTTCGTGCTCTCATCGGAACTGTGCTGGGCGCCTGTGCCGGCATGAGCCTTTGCGTGAGTGTGCTTCCCCTGGTGCTTTTCCAAACCGGAATTGGTGACGAGATCACCCTTACCTATCTCCTGAGCCGGTACGTCCTGCCTTGTATGGCGATTTGGGCAGTGGGTGGCTGGGCTGTGACCAGAACAGATTCCATCATCCGCGGTGGAGTTGTTCTGAGCCTGACTGGATTGGCCTGTGCCATGATGCTCATGGTCCTGGCCCTGCATCCTGCCTGGAATATTCTGTTGGTCGGAGGTGTGACCGGCCTGGTATACGGCTTCCTTGGTGGCCTGCTGATAGCCCGGATTCTCGAAGCTGCGCCACCCAACAAAGCGGAGATGTCATGATTGCCAGACTCCTGGATTACCTGCGTGAACAGCATCCTTTTGAATTGCTGAACGAAAAGGAAATGGAGCTGGTCACCACCCATGTCAAAACCCGCACGTTTCCCGAAGGACAAACCATTCTGCGCCTTGGTGGCCCCATCAGTTCCTGCCTCTTCCTGATTGCCGACGGCAGCGCCCGCCTGGCCCCCGATGAATTAACCGGGCGCATACTCGAAGAAGGTGATTTTTTCGGCTTCCCCTCCATCATCAGCCAGAACAATCCCACCGCCACGGTGACCGCCGAAACCCAACTGGTGG
Source organism: bacterium (assembly GCA_024223715.1). Classification (GTDB taxonomy): domain Bacteria; phylum Krumholzibacteriota; class Krumholzibacteriia; order LZORAL124-64-63; family LZORAL124-64-63; genus LZORAL124-64-63. Next base: position 2,451 of record JAAEOA010000166.1, read on the forward strand.
CCCACTGTATACCAGCGGATATCTTCAGTAAACTTTTGAACAACGCCAGCTTTGCCGATTTCTTTCTCAAGGATTTGAGTGAGCGATTGAGCCTGATGGCCAACGGGGGCCACTCCAGTCTGGGCGGCGAACTGACCACTCCTGTGGAAGACCTGGGGCTGCGCATTGTCGTGACGGTTTCTCCTGATGACACCGTAGCCGAAACAGCCCGGGCCATGCGGCATGCTCGCGAAGATGTGGCCATTGTGGATTGCGACCATCCCGGTATCATCACCGATCACGATTTTCAGGTCAAAGTACTCGCTGACAATCTGGGGCCCGAAACACCCGTGCATCAGGTCATGACCAAAGACCTGAAAACCCTGCCATCGGACATCCCCGTGCACAGCGCCCTGTTGTACATGCTGGAAGAAAACATCCATCACCTGCCCATCACCAGTGAGGGCAAAATTGTTGGTTTGGTTTCCGCAACCGACCTGTTGCGACACCAGACCCGCAACCCACTTTTCCTCACTCGTCAACTGGAGCAGCTTGATGATCCATCCACACTGGCTCACTACCGATATGATTCTGCGGCCATGGTGGAACGTCTCTTCAACGGCGGCTTAAAAGTCGCTCAAACGGGACGAATTTTTGCCAGCGTGAATCAAACCCTGGTGCGCCGCCTGCTGCGACTGGCTGAGAAAAAACTCGGTCCTGCACCCTGCGCGTATTCATGGTTGGTTTTTGGATCCGAAGGCCGCATGGAACAGGCCCTGATTACCGATCAGGACAACGCCCTGGTCTATGCCGATTCGGGCCAGGGCAACTCCGAATATTTTGGTGAGCTGGCCAAAATCGTGGGAGACGACCTTTTGACAGCCGGCTTTCCACCCTGCCCTGGTGGTTACATGGCCTGCAACTGGTGCAAGCCTCTCGATGAGTGGGTTGAACTCATGTCCCGATGGGTGCACAGTCCTACTCCCGAAAGCCTGATGATGGCGGGAATCTTTTTCGACTTTCGTTCCGTGGCGGGCAGCCTGTCGATAAAGCCCATGGAAGACATCATTCTTAAATCCCCCGACAACCAGATTTTCATGGCCCATCTCGCTCGTGAGTCCTTGCGCTTTCGTCCACCATTAAATCTTTTCCGTCGAATTCAGGCTGATGATGGAAAGGTGGATTTGAAAACAGGCGGGATCGCTCCCATCGTAGCAGCTGGCAGGGTTTACGGCCTCAAGGCCGGCTCCCGTTTCCGACCAACCCGCAAGCGCTTCGAAGCCGCCATGGACACAGGACTGATAAGCAAAGACCTCGGGCAAACCGTCACTGAAACTTATCGCTTCCTTTTGCAACTCAGACTTCGTGAACAACTGGCCGTTGTAAAAAATCAAGGCACACCTGACAACCTGGTCCTTCTTAACGGTCTGACTTCCCTGGAACGAAGACACCTCAAAGATGCTTTCGGAGTTATCAGGGAATTACAGGAAAAGGTAGCTCATCGTTTCCAAACCAACCTGCTGGGTTGAAATTTCCGTTCATTGCTGGGCTCAAAAAAGGTGCGCCTTCCATGAGGCGCACCTTCTTTTATCCCTGATTATTAATTTCTAGTGGTCGGAAACCGGTCCACTTGATCCGGAAGGTACCCGAATATGATCCACCATTTCCTGAATTTTCGCAGGAGGTGGAGGAGTCATTTTCGAGACCACATAAGCAACCACGAAGTTGATCAACGCACCAATGGCACCAAAGGAACCAGGGCTGATGCCCAGGAGCCAGTGGGCTGCATCGTCCGGAGCCATGGCTGTTCCCTGAACAAAGAACCAGCCTTTGAACCAGAAAATATAAATGAGGGTGCTGAACAAACCAGCAAGCATACCGGATATGGCACCAGCCTTGTTCATGCTCCGATTAAAAATCCCCATCATTAATGCGGGGAAAATCGAGGATGCAGCCAGACCGAAAGCCAACGCCACGACCTGGGCCGCAAAACCTGGTGGATGAAGTCCCAACAGACCCGCCACTAAAATTGCACCGGCCATGGAAATCCTTCCCGCCATCAATTCATTGGACTCTGAAATATTGGGTATGAAAATTCCCTTGAGCAAATCGTGACTGATGGACGAGGAAATCGCCAGCAACAAACCGGCTGCAGTGGAGAGGGCCGCGGCAATACCACCAGCAGCCACCAGGGCAATAACCCAATTGGGAAGTCGGGCAATTTCGGGATTGGCCAGCACCATCATATCTCGATCAACTTTGACCATCTCGTTGCCTTTCCAGCCAAAACCGGCAGCCTTATCGTCCAGGCCACTGCCGTAATACTGGATGCGGCCGTCGCCGTTTTTATCTTCGAATTTCAGCAACCCTGTTTTTTCCCAGTTGGAGAACCAGGCTGGGGCATCGCTGTATTTCAGGTTTCCATCGGCAGTACCAATGGCCCCGGTTTGAATGGTTTGCATAAGGTTCAGGCGAGCCATGGCACCAACACCAGGAGCAGTGGTGTAAAGAATCGCAATGAAGACCAGAGCCCAGCCAGCTGATGAGCGGGCATCACGCACCCTGGGAACGGTGAAAAAACGGGCGATCACATGGGGTAGCCCTGCGGTACCAATCATCAATGACAATGTAAGCAGGAACATGTTCAGCGTGGAACCCTTTTGGGTGGTGTACGCCGTAAAGCCCAGGTCAATGCATATCTGATCAAGCTTGTCGAGCAGCGCAACCCCGTTTTCCAGACTTCCACCGAGTCCAAGTTGAGGAATGGGATTGCCTGTCAGTTGCATGGAAATAAAGACCGCAGGAACAGTGTAGGCAAAAATGAGCACACAGTATTGAGCGATCTGAGTATAGGTAATACCCTTCATGCCACCGAGCACGGCGTAAACAAAAACAATTGCCATGCCGACATACACACCGGTTTCAAAAGGAACTTCCAGGAAGCGGGAGAAGGCAACGCCTACGCCCTTCATCTGGCCGATCACATAAGTGAGGGAAGCCACAATCAGGCATAGCACCGCGACTCCACGGGCGCTCTTGGAATAAAAACGATCCCCAATAAATTCAGGGACGGTGAATTTTCCATACTTGCGTAGATACGGCGCCAGCAACATTGCCAGCAGAACGTAGCCACCAGTCCATCCCATGAGATAGACCGAGGCGTCATAACCCTTAAAGGCGATGAGGCCGGCCATGGAGATAAATGAGGCGGCGGACATCCAGTCGGCGCCGGTGGCCATCCCGTTCAGTACCGGGTGCACACCCTTGCCTGCCACATAAAATTCTGCGGTGGTGCCTGCTCTGGCTTTGATGGCGATGGCGATGTAGATGACAAAAGTGAAGCCAACTACTACAAAAGTCATTGTTCTGAGATCCATGTATTTGTTCTCCTTTTTTGGAAAAATCCCATTCCTGGGCAAAAATAAAGTGCCTGGGGATCAGCCTAGTCTTCTTCCACACCAAACTTGCGATCAAGTTTAGCCATGCGGTTGGCATAGAAGAAAATCAAGGCAACAAAAGTGTAAATGGAACCCTGTTGTGCGAACCAGAAGCCCAGTTTGTAGCCACCCAACCGGATGCCGTTCAAAGCATCGACAAATAAAATGCTGAAGCCAAAAGAGACAACGAACCAGATGGCAATGCATAATCCTACAAGTTTGAGATTTGCCTTCCAGTACTCATTCATTTTGCTCATATTGGCCTCCTTATTCAGGGTGAAACTATTGACGGACTCCATAAACGGTTCAGTGCGAAGCAGGTTGTAAAGATATTTCGAACTTGTTTAATCTCCTAGCACAGCGCCGTGTTAATGACAAATGTTTACATTTTAACCGCCGATTACCGGGTTTCAACTTCCCTATAAATCATCCGATTCATCATCCTGAAATTGGGTATTGGCATACTGCCCCACACGATGGTTCCGCAGGGCGGTGCGAATCTCCAAAATGATGTCCGGATCATCAATAGTAGGCGGAGTGTTGATCTGTTCTTCCACAGCCAGGGGCCGGATTGTTTTGCGCAGAATTTTTCCCGATCGGGTTATAGGTAGTCGTTTAACCACCGTAGCCTTTCAAAATGCCTCAACAGCTCCTATCTCCTGCCGAATCAAGGCAATGAGCTCACTTTCCAAAACCTCATTCTGAACCTCAATACCATCTTTGAGCACCGCCAACACAATGGGCAACTGGCCCTTCAGCTGGTCGTCAATACCCACCACTGCACACTCGGCCAATGCATCGTGACCACCAATCAGTTCCTTCATTTCACCGGTGGTTAAACGATGGCCTGCAACATTGACTACATCATCGGTTCACCCCATGATAAAGACTTATCCATTCTCATCGATATAGCCCCCGTCAGAAGTATCAAACTAACCTTGGAAGCGAGTGAGATAAGCTTGCTCGAAACCATCGTTGTCCTGCCAGAGAGTGGGCAGACAACCTCATCGATGAATAATTGAATCAGTACTATTTCGGTGAATTTTTCGGTTGACGGCCAATTCAATTTCATGTTTTCGGGCCCGGTAGAATCGGAGACCATCACGGCAGGCAAACCCAAGTCTTTCACTTTCAGTTCCGGCCTGAAATGGGGAATTTCAGATCGCATTACCGAACGATGGCGCAGCACCAGAGAACGGCCCTTCATGGCATCCTGAAATATTGAATCGAGGGCCAGGTCAGCATAAGGGATGGTTTCATAAGTGTGATGGCAGGTACACAATATTCCTCAGGTGTCCCTGTGAGTACGGTTTTGGGTTTGTGGAAATGGTGGGAAAATTGGCGGGGTTTTCCTAAGGCTTTGAATGACATTTGGTTGCGAAGGTGGTGGCAAGGTTTGGGAGAGAGAGGCACGGCCCCTGCAAAGATGGCCTTGTTGCAATAAACAAACAACCCAAGCCAAGGAAATATTAATGGAAACTCATCTGAAATCAAAATTGCATATGGCAAAAGCCACTAAATTATTCATCGTTTCGATTCTCGTAACATTTGCCGCAGCTGTTCTCGTGCCGGGAATATCTGAAGCACGGGTTATTGTCAGGACCAAGGCCAGAACGGTGAAAGTTGTGCGGGTAAAAAATACTGTACCAGTCCGTACTGTTGTTGTGAAAACTCCAATTGTGAAAGTTAAAGTTGTCAAACCCAAGCAGAAAAAAAACGTCTGGGTTCCAGGGCATTACCGAATGGTTAACGGTCGCCGAGCTGCTTGGATTCCCGGGCACTGGAAAACTATTTGATGTCGAAATAAACGGGCGGAGTATCTGATTGGGGCAAAAGAAAATTTTGCTCCTTACAGATGCTTCACCTTTTTTACGGGCGAGCTGATTTTGCACACCAGCCATCCCACCAGCATTGCCAATACCCACGCCGCGAAACGATGACTGATGGCCGCATCCAATACGGAAATATTTTTCCAAACCACAGTTACCAATGTTCCGGTCAACATGGTCGCCACAGCACCCCGCCCGGAAAATCTGGACCAAGTCACCATCAAAAGAATGACTGGCCCAAAGCTGGCACCCAAACCACTCCATGCGTAACTGACCATGCCATAAACCGTTTCTCTGCTGCTGAGGGCCAACGCAAAAGCTGCACCACCTACCAGGAAAACCACAAATCTGCTAAGAGCAACTTGGGCAGCCGGGCTAAGCTCGCGCTTCAAAATACGCCGACTAATGTCTTCACTGAAGGCGCTGGTCACAACCAGTAACTGACTGTCTGCGGTGGACATCATGGCCGCAACCGCCCCGCTAATGATGATGCCGGCCACCCAGCCGGGCAGCAGTAACGTGGCCATGGTGGGCATCACTTTTTCCAGATCCCCACCCAGCATTTCATTGCCGTACAAGGCCAGGGCAAACAATCCAATCAGGAAAGCGCCACCATAGGCCAGAACAGTCCAGGTCCCGGCTAACCAGCGCAGTTGTTTGATTTCCGAAGCCTTGGGAAGGGCCATGAACCGAACCAGTAAATGAGGCTGTCCCATATAGCCAAGCCCCCAAGCCAGTCCACTGAGTAAAAGGGAAAAAGCCTGCCACCCGGACAAGCCACTAAACCAGCTTGCTTTGTCCGGCCCGGCGGCGACCAGAGCCTGGCTAATACTTCCCTGCTGACTTTTGAGTTCGAAATACCCGACAATGGGCAAACCCACCAAAGCGACAATCATTATGGTTCCCTGCAGAAGATCGGTCCATACAACGGCACGAAAACCACCCAGCAAGGTGTAGCCGATAACAATGACCGCCCCCAGCGTAATCCCCCATACCTCAAGTCCAAACCATTGGGGCCAGGAATCGGAAATGATACCAGTCTTTTGCAGAATTTTGCCAGCGCCAACCATTTGAGCTGCCACGTAAAAACTGAAAAAGAAAATAATGATCAGGGTGGCGACCCAGCGCAGAGTATTGCCGGTTTCGGAAAATCTCTGGGCCAGTAATTCCGGAAGAGTAATCGCATCGGTAGCATCAAGTTGAGTACGAATGCGACGACCAATAAAAAACCAGAGGAAGAGAATTCCAGAGACACAACCAATTAAAGTCCAGATTTCGCCAAGTCCCACACCCAGTGCAGCACCCGTCAGTCCAAGTAACAACCAGGCGCTTTCCCCACTGGCCCGTTCGCTAATGGTAATAACCCAGCCGGGAATTTTCTGATCGCCGAGAAGGAATTCCGATTGGCTATCCTGTTTTCGACTGGCGAAAAGGCTAATGATTACCACAGTGGCGAGGTAGATTAAAAAGGCGATGATCAGGGGACTCATTTTGGCTCCATGAATGCTTCAGGTTTATTCCCGCGCAGAGTGGTTTGTCCACTGGCAGTATGCGTCGCATCTGGTGGAATTAAAAGTGTAACTTGCATTTGGATTCTTTAAATAAAACCGAAAGACTTATGTAGTTCGCCCGTTTGGCTTATTAGATGACCAACAGGAAAAAGCCATCATTGCCTACCAGGTGTGGTATAATAGCGGGGCAACTCAACAAAGCAGACTGGAATTCCAATGTTAAAATCAAAAGCCATGAGGGCTCTATTCGGTGCCCTGGCTCTATTGCTTGTATGTCCGTCCCTGGCTATTACGGCACTGGCTCCGGCCAGTCACCCATTATTCGATGAAGACGCAGTCCATGAAGTGCGCCTTACTTTTTCTCAAGCAGATTACTGGTCCCAATTGCAGGCCAATTTTAATAACTACGATGACCCTCCCTATTTGGAGGCCTCCTGTGAATTGGGTCCATATTCTTTAGGAGCAATCGGAGTCCGCTTTAAAGGCAATAGCAGCTATAGCTATCCTGGCCTGAAAAAAAGCTTCAAATTGGACATCAACGAGTTTGTCAGCGGTCAGGAAATTGATGGCCTGGACAAACTCAATTTGAATAACTGTTTTCTCGATCCCAGCATGGTGCGCGAAAAAACAGCCTATGAGCTATGTGAGGCTATGGGCATGGCAGCTGGGCGATCCAATTACGCCGCCCTTTACATTAATGATGAATACTGGGGTTTGTATCTTTTGGTTGAACAACAGGACCAGGAATTTATCGAGAGCCGCTGGGGCAGTAGTGAAGAAGGGAATCTCTGGAAGGGCGAACCGTATGGCACCTTGGAATATTTGGGGTCAAGCGAAAGTGCTTACCATAGCGAGTACGAACTAAAAACCAACGAGGAAGTCAACGACTGGTCCGACCTGGTGGATTTTCTCGATGTTCTGAACAATACATCCATATCTGATCTGCCGGACAGCCTGCACAATAGGCTGGATGTAAACTCAGCCCTTTCCATGCTGGCGATGGATAATTTTCTGGTGAATCTGGACAGCTATGTAGGACGTTGCGCAAATTTCTATTTCTACCACCGAGACCTCGATGATCGATTTGTTTTCACCAAATGGGATCAGAACGAAGCCTTTGGTATTTTTAATATGTACAATTATTCAGCAACACAATTGCAGCAGCTGGATCCATATTGGACCAACCCACAGAATAATGAAGACCGTCCTTTGGCTGAGAAATTGTTCCAGATTCCGGCCTATCAGGAAGTGTATCTGGGCCATATGCAAAAACTGATGGCTGGCGCAGCAGATCCCACAACTATGGTCAGCCGAATGGAAGACCTGCGCGATTTAATTCGTCCTTATGTGACCAGCGACCCAAATTTCATGTTCAGCAGCAGCGAATTCGAAAACTGCATGACCAGCAATGTCTACGCTTCCGGTGGACCACCTCCCGGTCGCCTGATTCCTGCTTTGCAGACTTTTATTGTCAATCGGAACAGTTATTTACAATCGGAAATTGGTAGCTGGGATCCCATCGATCATTTGGTCATCAACGAAGTCATGTCCAGAAATTCCACTGCCCATGCCGATGAATATGGTGAATTTGACGACTGGATTGAAATTGCCAATACCGGATCCTCATCCATCGATTTGACTGGTTTGGGTTTGACCGACCACATGGAAGGCGTTCCTGATTTTGTTTTCCCGAATATGTTTCTGGCTCCCGGTGAGTACCTTGTGGTTTGGGCCGATGAGCAGCCGTCTCAGGGTGATTTGCACGCCCCTTTCAAAATTGATGGCGACGGAGAAGATCTCTTTCTTACCGACGGAGCTGTTATTGTCGATCAAATGAGTGTTCCGGAGTTGGGCACAAACATCAGCTGGGGCCGTTTTGCCGATGGAACCGGACCGGCCCAAATGCTGTCTGTTGCCACACCCGGGGCCGAAAATACCAATGATCAAACCAGCGAATCTGTAGTTTTGCTCATCAACGAATTTATGGCTCAGAACACAGCGGGCATCCAGGATGAAGTCGGTCAGTATGAAGACTGGCTTGAAATTTATAATCCCGGTGATGAAGCTGTTGAACTGGGTGGTTTGTTCCTGACCGACGATTTGTTGGAAACCACCAAGTGGGCCATGCCGGATATGAGTTTGGCAGCTGGTCAATTCCTTTTGGTGTGGTGCGATAACGATGCGGAAGAGGGCGACCTTCACGCCACTTTCAAACTGAGTGCCGGGGGCGAAGAAATTGGAATTTTCGGTCGTCTTGCCAGTGGCAATGAACTGATCGACAGTTATACCTATGGCAGCCAAACGGCCAATATTTCCGAAGGTCTTGAAACTGACGGCGGTACGACCTGGGTGAATTTCACTGAACCCACTCCTGGTTCTTCCAACAGTGCTTCAAGTGACATTCCCGATCTCGAGGTGGTTCTGAAAATGAATCCAAATGTCCCTAATCCCTTCAATCCACAAACCACTCTTTCTTTCCTGTTGCCATCTGATGGCAGGGTTTGTCTGGAGATTTTTGATGCGCGTGGAGCCCGGGTGATGAAGCTTCTCGATGAAGTTCGCAGTGCCGGGTCTCATGAAATTCTCTGGAATGGTACTGATTCCCGCGGAATGGCCATGCCTTCTGGAGTGTATTTTTCCCGGCTTAGTTTTGGCGGGAAAGGGCTGACGGGCCGAATGGCTTTGGTTCGATAATATTCAAATAAAACCGGGGGCTGATTTCGCAAACAGCCCCCGGTTTTTTTATTCGTCAGTCAATAAATCCTGGAGGGTGCTTCAGGTGCCAACCGGTTACATCCTGGTAAGAACGGGCTACTTTCAAAACAGTGGCTTCATCGTATAACCCGCCAACAAAGCTGACCGAATGCGGTTGGTTCTCTTTAATGAAACCAGAGGGAACAACCACCTGAGGATGCCCTGTTAAGTTGGTGATCATTAAACTTGGCCCAGACAAAGATGGTGTCATGTATACATCAACCGACTGAAATACTTCTCTCATCATGTTTTGCAATCGAATCCGGGCACGGTTGGCCTGAATATACTCCACTGCAGGAATGAATTGAGCTGCCCGGAAAATATCCGGCCAGTCGCCTGGACGCTGACGGACCAGCAGATCGTCTTTCTGGCTCAGGCTCAGTTGCTGAAAAGCGGCACCACACTCAGCAGTCAAAATGATGATTAAATCCCATGGATTTTCCACACCATACTGTTGCAGGGGAAACTCCAGAGGCACCAGATGGGCCCCGGCCCGCTTAAATGTTTGCAGCGCTTCCCTCTCTTGCTCAGCCCCAAAATGATCTTCTTCGAAAAGACTTTTTAAGTACCCAATTCGGACACCGGAAAGGTCATTATCTGATTCATAATTGAAAGGACGATCAACTGCGATGGGGTCTTTGTAATCCGCCCCCCGCATGGCGTCAAAAACCATGGCGCAATCTTCAACACTGCGGGCCAGAGGGCCAATTTTGTCCATACTCCAACTCAGGGCCATGGCAGCGTTGCGGCTAACCAGGCCAAAGCTTGGACGCAAGCCCGTGACCCCGCATCGCGTTGCAGGAGAGACGATGCTGCCAAGAGTTTCGGTTCCGATGGCAAACGGTACCAATCCTGCCGAAACAGCCGCTGCCGAGCCGGCTGAGGACCCACTGCTTCCTTCTTCAGTATTCCAGGGATTGCGGGTTTTTCCCCCGAACCAGACATCGTCCATGGCCAGGGCTCCGAGGGTTAGTTTTGCCACCAGGATGGCTCCGGCGGCATCCAGTCTTTTAATCACCGTGGCGGTTTCATTTACGTGTTGATCCTTATAAGGTGTGGCGCCCCAGGTTGTTGGATAACCCTTGACGGCCAGCAAATCTTTGGCGCCATAGGGAATGCCATGCAACGGTCCCAGGTATTGACCCCGATTGAGCAGGCTGTCCAGATGACGGGCCCGGGCCTCGGCCCGGCTCTGGGTCAAGGTGATGACACACTCCAGTTCCGATCCATATTTCTTTAACCGGTTCAGACTGAGCCGGGTTAATTCCAGGCAGGTAACTTGTTGGGTGCGTACGAGATGTCCCAGCTCTCCAATGCTGTAGAAGGCCAGGTCATTCAGATTGTCCGGTCTTTGAATATTTTCCGCAGGTGAAAATTCAGGTCCTTTTTCCTCAGTTGAAAAATCGGGATAACCCAATTCAGGATCGAACCGCAGGGCAAGCCCTTCAGAGTTTTTAAAAGCCATTTTTCGCAGGGAAAGGAAGTTTTGCTTCTGGGTTTCCAGAGCTGGACGCATCATTTGCCGTTCGCTGGGTGTATGGCCCAAATCAAAAAGCTGCTCGGCACTGGCAATTGTTTTTTCTGATGGTCCGGCATTGCGGGATTCGATTTTTTTTCCACATCCATAAAAAATGATAGTAAGTAAAATTAAGAGCAGAAAGGGGCAGCGCTTCATGAGAATTCCTTCGGCTGGAGTTGGGTTTCAAAGCCAGCCTAGCCCATATCGGAATATTTAGGAAACTTATCTTGGGGTGAGATTCCAAAATATTCCCAGGTCACTTCTCCTGCCCGGTTAATCATTTCAACAGTGCTGACAACATAACTGGGTTGGTAACCATCCACTTGAGCATCTTGCCCGTAATAGTTTTCCCCATCGGCCGGGTAAACGATTTCCTGATTGTTGTCGTAGCAAATACTCTGGTCAGTATCGACGATTGCATAAGTGCTCGCCAATTCAGGTGCTGTGTAGTCGTCTCCATCGTCACCTGGAGCTGCGGGGTTGTCATCAGAACAGCCCATCAGGCAAGTTGTGAAAATTGATATTAGTAGAATTGTTTCCATGGCTGTTTTTAGATGTTTCATTTCTTATCTCCTTAATCGGATAAATGTTTGGATCTTATGATGCAATAATAGATGACTGTTTTGGCTGTCCGGATCAGACCCATTCTATTTCGCCAAAATCATTTTTATTACCTTGGTCTCAGTTCCGCTCTTCAGTCTGGCAAAGTAGGTACCACTGGGCATGGTTAATGCCTTGCGGGATCGTCCATCCCAGTGGATGGAATGTTCCCCCGAATCCATCACCGTATTAACAAGAGTTCGAATATTGTGTCCTGCCAAATTAAAAATAGACAGCTCGACAGGTCCACTTTCCGGTACTGAAAAAGCAATGGTGGTCGTAGGATTGAATGGATTGGGGGCGCATTGCATTCGGATTTCCGAACGGTTTCCCGGAACCTCATCGCCCACACCGGAAACCGTGGTTGCATTCCTTACGCAGCGAACAAAATTGTAAATGCGAATGACATCACCCTGAGGACCACGACCGTAGGGCCAGTCTGAAGGGTCACCGATTTTTGGGTCACTGCGCTGGGAACCAGCTCCGTGAACATCCATAAGTGAATAATTGAAAGGGGGAAAGGGCGACCTCATCCAACCAAGAGCCTCTCCAAAGCAGATGTAAGCTGCCGCTTCACCTGGGGAGCTGGTCCAGTTTGCATGAGTTGTACCAGTCCAGTACGATGGAAAGTTTTGGTTTCCGCCTTCGTCAGTAATGGCTGTGCAGGAAAATAGAGGATCAATGGCCGCTGAGCCGTCGGTTGATGGGGACCGGTTGTAGTCAAGGATGATCTGCAATTCCTTGGCGTTTGGCAGGCGCCAGTCATCGTGTCCGGCGATCACCAGATTTTCGGCATGGGCCAGGCCATCTTCCCAGGTCATTCCGTATCCGCTGTCCGACTGTTGCCACATCAAGCCACTGGCCGTATCGGTTACGGTACCATCGCCGTTGTCCACAAAATCATTAACACCGTAATCTGTGTTTCCCCGGCAACAAAGAACAAATGACACCTTGTCGTTTCCATGCAAAGAGGTGCCATAGCCTTTTATGCGACCATCGGCAAAGTTGACACCAAAAACAGTATGATCGCCGTTCATGGTTGTGCTTACGTACTCATTGCTGGACCAATATTGGGAGTCGATGATGCGTTCATCGGCGCCTTCATTTCCATACTCAAAAGAAAAAAAGTCGGTATCAATGAAGGGGATGAGTCCGGACGTATTCCCTTCGTACCCGCTGGGGTCGATGCCCCTGAAATCCATTAGTGAGTAGAGTTCCTTAATGGTGGGAACCCGCCAGTCATTGAAGCCCCCAAAATTATTGGCATTCAGGGTCGCGGGATGATCCATGGCATCCCACCAGGAAAGTTTGTCTTCCGGTGATTCAAGGATACCATCACCGTCTGTATCGGGAGAGACCAACCAGGTAAGTCCGGTTACAATATCAAGTACTGTCAGGTTATCACTGCTCAACGTATAGTTTGGTTGCTGGCCATGGTAGGTTGCATCCTGGCCGTAAAAAGATGTCCCTGGTGTTGGACAGGATATGACTCCACTGGTATCGAAACAATCACTCTGGCTTGTATCAACAACTTCGAAAGTAGAGGCTGTGGCAAATGTTCCCAGACCTAGAATGAAGGCAGGCAAACTGGTAATGATGATGATAAACTTGTTGAGTGCCTTGTTCATGGTTTGGCCTCCACTGGAATTCGAAGTGTGGTCTTGGTACCTGAAGGCCCGAAGGCCACTCGTGAAAAACCAAACTGTCGAGTTGGGAATTCCTTTCGATTATTTTGAATGAAATTTCAGGAACCCCTGAGCCCTGCACTAATTATCGTCGAGCAGGTCGGCCGCCTTTCGGGCGTGGTGGTGGACCGCCTTTTGGGCGAGGGGGTGGACTGCCTTTGGGATGCGGTGGTGGGCCGCTATGCATTTCCGGTGCAACATCGGCATACTTCTGGCGCTGTTCAGTTGTCAGTACACTGGCTTCGGCAATAAGAACCAGGGCCGAGAGGGAGTCTCGTCTGGCCCGGGCTTCACCACTGGTGGCGGTCAGGATTCTAATATGTTCCGGGTTAAAATCGGGGGCGGCGTAGGCCAGAGCCAGATTACGACGAGCTTCGGCAGCCGCAATTTGGAATTGGTTCAATTGAACTGAATGCTCTTCAAGGATGGATCGGATGGCTTGTTGCTGTTCAATAGAAAGATCCAGTTGTTGAGTGATTCCCTGCAGGTGGTGGTTAATGAAATTTTCAGGGTCGGGCCTTTCATCAGGTCGGTGGTTGTTTTGGCCATGGGGGCCGGTCCTATGGCCAGGCAAGCTTGTTTCGGGACGATTCAACAGGGTCATGCTCACCACACCAATGTTGAGTCCCAAAGACAGCGCAAGAAACAGGTAAACTAATTGTTTCGACATGAGCTTTTCCTTACTCGGTTCCTGTTTGGTAAACTGATGACAGCAATGATTCCGAATCCTGACTCCAAAGAGTGATATTATCTGACCAGGCGGCATCGTTATTTTGACTGTTGGGAGAGAATTGAAGGGGCCCCAGCAGAACACCCAAAATAATTCCCACAAGGCAGGCAGCCATGGCGAAAGCCGGATTAACCTGGATTTTTTGCTCCCGGTCGGGGCGCATTTTTTGCCAGATGGAGTGAGTCATAGAGGGTTCCCGAGTGTGGAAAAAAATGTTTTCCACTCGCTCCACATCTTTCAGTATGGCTTGGCAAACATCACAAGTTTCACAGTGATCACTAATGTCTCTGGAAATGGCAGCCGGCAGTTCCTGGTCATGAAATGCCTGTAAAATGTGACCTTCCGGATGTTTGGATTCAGTCATCATCATCCCTCCGCATGGTGGAATCTTTCCTTAAGGCGGTCATGGCCCGGTGCAGAAGCATCTGCACCGAGGAGACGGTTGTATCCATGGCCATGGCAATTCCTTCGTAACTCAAATCGTGAAAATGTTTCAGAATCATGGCCTGACGCTGACGTTCCGGCAGGCGGGCAATAGCATCCTGAACCAGAGTCTGAGCTTCCTGGGCCGCTAACGACTCCAGAGCATCGGCCTCTGGTGTTGGGGTTGTATCGTGGTCGCTCAATAACGGTAGCCAGCGAATAATTTTTCGTCGCCGCAAACGGCTTCGAGCCTGATTGCCGGCAATGCGAAAGAGCCAGCTCTGGAATTTGCCATCCGGCTGGTATTTCCCGGCTGCTTTGATGAGTTTCATAAAAGTTTCCTGACAAAGGTCTTCAGCCTCCTCGGGCGAGCTAAGCATGCGGAATAGAAAGGCGAAAACCGGGCGTTCCCAGCGCTCGACAATAATTCGCAAGGCGTTCTCATCGCCATTGACGTAGTCAACCATCAAGGTGTCGTCACTTCTGTTTGTCATTCTTCATTTAAACCCAACGCCTGAGTCTGAAATTCCTTTCTTTTTTTTGCTCCGCAAAGAATGTAAGGCCAAAACCAAACTCTTTCAACTGTTCCTCCTGGAATCAAGAAGTGGAAGGAACAAATGCATCAAAACAAGGCAAAAGTGTCCTTGAATGTGGACGTTTATTGATGTGGGGTGCCGCCAAGAGCGTTGTAAATTGTTTAAAAACACCAGGTTCAATTTGTTGGGAATGGCTTGTATTTTGCAAGTCCAATATTGTAATGCTGCTATTTCAGCGGCGAAACAAGGAGGCAAACCATGAAAGTTGTAAAAAATTCCACTGTTGTTATTGTCATTCTGTTCTTATTGGTGGGCACCTCAGCATCTTATGCTGGCTCTCTTCACAAACAAGGTCGCATACGGATTAGTACAAAAAAGACATGCAACAAAGTTCGCCCCAGTGTTCGCATTTCCTCCCGATGTGGAACTCATTCCGGCGGAAATGAAATTCATCGCCTGACCCGGAGGGATCGTCGCCTGGCTCGCAGTCTGTCGCGTTTTACAGGATGGCCTGCCTACAGATACCTCGACTATCGAAGCTATGGTTATTCCTGGAAAGAAATTTCGCGAATTCTGGATATTCCCCGCCACATAATGCGTCTTGCCTACAGAGAATTAGGAAAGGAGCATCGTATCAAACCAAAGGGTTGGTGCCTTACCGGAATTCGATAAACAGGACCTGTCCATTCTTTGATTGAAGAAGTCTTTGATTTGCTTCTGTTGGTATTGGTGAACTTCCACACTCACTGATTTCAGTAAATCGAGGGCTTCTTCATTGCGGTAATAATTCTGCCCCCCGTTTGACATTCCCCAGATTTATCAATCGTTTTGCACCTGCGACACAGGGCATGTGGGTTACAAAAACATATTTTCCTGTATGACGGGAGCATCGCTATTGATGGCAGATAGGCTTTCCACAATTCTATCCATTTTCCTCAGTTCAGTTTTTTCTGGCCTCGAAACATCTAATGTGGGACAGTGAGGTTATCAGATAGTCATCAAAAATTCAAAGGAAGTGTCTTGCATGTCCATTCACATTGGTGCCAAAATGGGTGATATTTCCTCAACCGTTCTTTTACCTGGTGACCCATTGCGCGCAAAATTTATTGCTGAAAACTTTTTGGAAAATGCTGTTTGTTTTAATGAAGTGCGTGGGATGCTGGGGTTCACCGGCCAATATGGCGATAAAACCATTTCTGTAATGGGCAGCGGCATGGGTATGCCTTCACTGTCCATTTATGTTAATGAACTAATAAATGAATACGGTATAAAAACCCTGATTCGGGTGGGAACCTGCGGGTCGTTACAACCGGAAATGGGCATTGGTGACCTGGTTCTGCCAATGACATCCTCTTCCAATGCTCAGGCCAATAAACGGCGTTTTGGTGGGATGGATTATGCCCCAGCAGCAAATTTCGACCTTTTGAGTCAGGCAGTTGAACTGGCCCACCAGCAATCAGATAAAGTCCATGTCGGCGGCATCCTTTCATCGGACACATTTTATGAAGATGATCCCGAGGACTGGAAAAAATGGGCTGCGTTTGGGGTTTTGGCCGTAGAGATGGAAACATCGGCGTTATACACACTGGCCGCAAAATTTCAGGCCAGAGCCTTATCCGTTTTGACCGTAAGCGACAGCCTGGTAACAGGTGAAACCGCTTCGTCCCAGCAACGTGAGCAGGGCTTTCCAATGATGGCAAAAATTGCTTTGGAAATCGGCTGATCTTTTAGCTTGGTAGAAACCCGAAAAAATTGGGATATCGCCATGAATAAACCTGGAGTTTAATGGTTATCTGGTCAGAAATGGTCAAAAACAATAATCAGGGGTTTACAATGAATAAACAGCGCAAATATTATACAGTCTCCTCGAATTGTCGGAGATGGATTTTCGAATCATGTTTTTTATGGGCTATTGTTTTGTCTTTCAGTCTTTTTGGGGCCCCAAACGCCGAAGCCAGCAAATCATACAAAATGACCGGGGTCAGTATAAAAGCAGACCTGGCCAGCGATGGCGGCATGTCCGTTTCCGAAAATCGCACTTATCGTTTTCGGGGGCGGTACAAATACGCATACCGTACCTTCCCGTTGGATAGTCGAATCAATTATCGAGATTTTCAGGTTTCAGAAAATGGTCATCCTTATCAATTGTCAGACACTGAAGAACCGGGAACCTACACAGTGACTTCAGACGACGAAGAAATTGAGGTCCGCTGGTTCTATCGTGCCAAAAATGAAACCCGAACGTTTAGCATTAATTATGAGGTTGAGGGTGCTGTAAAGCGGCATGCCGACGGGGCCGTACTTTATTACAAATTTATTGGAACCGGATTCAGAAAATCCACCGGTCAGGTGGATATCCTGGTGAATCCTCCTGCAGCAGTGGATAAATGGAAAGTAAGGCAATGGGCACATGGTCCTTTGTGGGGCAGCAGTGCAACATCAGAAACAGGTGTAGTAACGGCTACGGTTCAGAATCTTCCCAAGAAACAGTTTTTTGAATTGCGTATTTTGTACCCTGAAGAACTCTTCTCAGATGCAATCCAAAGCTCATCTTACATTGCGGACATTATTACAGCCGAAGAGAGTACCTGGGCTGAAGAAGCCAACCGGAAACGTGAGCAGTCCCGTTCAGACTCCAAAGCTCTGACTGAGCGTAAAAGCATTGGCGTATGGGCCTTATCAGGTGTGGTTCTTTTTGCTGTGATTTGGTTTGTTCGCATCGCCAGAAAGTACGGAAAACGTCCTGACGTGCCTTCGTATGATGATTCTTCCCCAATAGTTCCGGGTGATCTTCCACCTGCTATTGTGAGTTACCTGATCAATGAGCGCACGGTTCAGCCTTCGGTCATAATGGCAACCTTAATGGACCTGGCCCGCCGGGGTTTTCTGGAATTCAAAGAAGAGCAGGAACTTGGGAAAAATGTTTTTGGCAAGGAGAAATGGTCGGCCAAACACTATTGGATCTTGAAGAAGAGTTATTATGAACAAGAGGGCCACACATTACAGCCTTACGAAGAGCAGCTGCTTTCTTTTATTTTTGATAAACTGATTGACGGCCAGCAACCTGATTCCGAAACAGTCGTTGTGGAGCTTGAAGTCTTTAAGAAGAACAAATCCAAAGTTCAGAAGTTTTTCTCCACCTGGAAGCAATCAGTAAAATCGTCGGGTGAGAGTTATAACTTTTTTGATCAGGAAAGCTTCAAAGGTCGCAATCAGGGTTTGATGCTCGGTGGTGTTTTAATATTGGTCTCATTGGTGCTGATTCCTGTCTTCCATGAAGTGGTACTCATTTCCGGGATTTCAGGATTATTGTTAATGGTTATAGCCTCGGCAATTGTTCACCATAACGGTGAAGGGAAAATTCAGGATCAGAAATGGAAAAGTCTCAGGTCATATTTAAAGAAACAGAAATTCAAATCGAAAGAACCCTCGTCAGTTCTGGAATTCCTGGAACCGTATTTTATTTATGGAGTGGCCATGGGAATGACCAAAAACCAGCTCAATGCACTGGGCGCTATGATTCCAAACGACCGGAACACTCATTTTATGGCCTGGTATTTCCCGTATCGTGGCGGTGCAATGGCTGGTAATACTTTTGGAGATTCATTTTCCACAGCCGTGGCCAGCGTGAATTCGGCCATGAGCAGTTCCACAGGCGCCGGTGGTGGCGCCAGTGGAGGTGGTGGAGGTGGAGCTGGAGGTGGTGGCGGAGGTGCGGGATAAAACCGCACCCTGAACCATCGCCGATTACCGGACCAAAGTCATTTTGTGCCGGGTTTCCTGATCTTCGGATTGGAAGCGAGTGAAATAAATTCCACTGGCTGAATCGTGTCCGTGGTTGTCTTTGCCATCCCAGGAAAAAGTCCCACTGCCGGCAGGCAGAATACCCATGTTTAGTGAGCGAACCAACCGTCCGCGCATATCCAGAATTTCAACAATGGCCAGGCCTTCCTTGGGCATCTCATAGGCAATGGTTGTTCGTGGATTGAATGGATTGGGATAGTTTCTGATTTTCAGCCCGGCAATACCAGGTGTCGTGTCCTGATCAGGAACCGCCGAAACCGTTGGCAATTCCATGGAGAACATACTGCGGCCGTGAGTACCCGCGACCAACATACGGGTCGGGGCGTGGAAAACCATATCGAAAACCGGTACGTGGGGCAGTTCCAGTCCCAGCATTTGCCAGCTTTGTCCTTCGTTGGTTGTGTAATAACAACCAACATCACTGCCAACCATTACCAGATTTGAATTTTCAGGATCGACGATCACAACGTTTACCGGTGCGTCTGGAAGATCGCCGGAAATATCCTGCCAGGTTGTGCCCGCATTGGTTGACTTAAAAACATGGCCTTCGTCTTCATCCCAACGCAAACCACTGAATGTGGCATAAATATTATTGTGGTTATTGGGGTCAAAAGCTACCCGGGTTACCCAGCGAGTAGGCAGATCACCGGAAATATCTATCCAGCCAAAGTTGAACGGTGAGTACCTCCAGACATGCCCGTCATCGGTTCCCACAACAATGGAAGAACTGTTGGTTGGTGCAACGGCAATGGTCGTAATAGTGCCAAAACCCGCACCCTGATCGCCATTGGTCAGGTCCTCACTCCAGGAGGCCCAGCTATCACCCTGGTCGGTTGATTTGTAAATGCGGTGAGTACCCAGATACATGATCTGGGGGTTGTTCGGGTCCATCACATAAGGCATGGACCAGTTTATCCGGTCGCTGCCATCGACGCCATTCATGGTGTAGTTGAACCAGGACCCGCCATTGGTCGATTTTCGCAGGCCACCGTTTTGGGACTCCGCAAAAATAACACTGCTGTTGGTGGGGTCGACCAGACAGCGGAAACCATCACCACCAAGAATGTGCTCATAGTTGTCGATGGAACCGTCGGTGGTACGCCAGGTACCGTTGTCCTGGGTGCCGCCATAAAGGTGGTCCGGATTCTGGTAATCCACTTCAACGGCATAAAACTGACTGGTGGGTTGGTTATTCACTTTAGTAAAATTGGATCCGCCGTTGGTGGAAATATAAAGACCACCATCGTTGCCTTCATAAACACGGTTGGGATTGCTGGGAGCAAAAGCCATGGCGTGATGATCCACGTGCATGTTGCTGCCCACTTCAGACCAGCTGTTGCCGCCATTGGTGGTTCGATAGTTATAAAGGCCCAGAACATACGCATGGTCGGGATTGGCCGGGTTAACCCGGATGTTGCCGAAGTACCAGCCGAAAGAACTGTGAATACCATTCAAGGCAGAGGTACCAACGCTGGTCCAGGTATTTCCTCCGTTAGTGGTCTTATAAACACCTTGATATTGGGCATCGGCACCAACATAAACGGCGTACAGCACATTGGGCTGAGAGGTACAAAGAGAGATTCCAATTCGTCCACGGATTCCGGAAGGCAATCCGAGGGTCAGCTCGTTCCAGGTATCGCCGCCATCTGTGGAACGATAAATACCGCTGGTGGGTCCACCGCTGGTGCGGTAATTCAGGCCGCGGGTTCTTTCCCACATGGCGGCGTAAATAATATCAGGATTATCAGGGTTGATGGCCAGGTCGGTGGCTGCAGTGGAGTCGGTCAGGGCAAAAACTTTGTCCCAACTGTCTCCACCATTGGTTGTCCGATAAATTCCCCGATTATTGCCGGTGCCAAAAATTTTGCCTGTTACTGCGGAAAAAACCCGGTCACTGTCGGTTGGATCCACAGCAATGCGTGCTATGTAACGACCGTCAGCCAGGCCTTTGTTCTGCCAGGTTTGTCCTGCATCGTCAGAGCGATATATGCCCTGACCAAAAACACTGTAGCTGATGGCGTTGGCTTCACCGGTACCCAGCCAAACGGTGTCTGGATTCTGGGGATCTACAGCGACAGCACCACAGGTTAAAACATCGCCTTGGTCAAAAACTGGATCCCAATCAGTTCCCCCGTCGGTGGTCTTGAACAAACCGCCGGTGGCCGTTGCTGCATAGGCGATCATTTCGTTGGTAGGATGCACCGCAATATCGGCAATGCGACCGCCAATGTTGGTGGGGCCACGTTGTTGCCAGGTGGCAGTCATGTTGCTGCTTTTGTCTTGACGAAGACTTAGAGTGGTTGCCTGTTGTTCTTTTTCTCGAGCCTGGTCGATACCCAAACGAACGGATTCGGAGCGGATTTCACCATGGGGGAAGGCTCGTTGCTTCCAGACCCACTCACTGGGCAGAAGCTTGGGCTCATGGGCAGGTTTTTGTTCTGAAACGACAGGGAAATAAAAAACAGCAACAGCAAAGCTGCTGAGCAAAACGGCCAAGGCCGCAAAAGGCAGAATCCGGGTATTCATGGTCCCTCCAAAGGGGCGGTTTGAGAGAAATTTGCACCCTTAATTATAAGGTATTAATGTGTGTTGGTGGGAAAATAATCACTATATTTTGCAAAAAACAAAGGAAATGGTGCTATGGGCCTGAACGAAGAATTCCTGGCGATGGCTGAAAAGTCGAAAACCCTTCCCGAGAAACCCGGCAACGATGTGCTCTTGAAAATGTATGGTCTTTTTAAACAAGCCACTTCCGGCGATAACAACACGCCAAAACCCACTGGTTTTGACTTCAAGGGCGCAGCCAAGCACACGGCCTGGCTTCAGGAATCAGGAAAATCCAAAGAAGAAGCCATGACTGAGTACCTTGAGTTTGTGGGGGCTTTGTTCGACTAGTTAACTTTGTTGTAGGCCAATTGGATTTTTACCAGTTCCTTTTGGTGGGGAAGCTGCACTTCTTCGCGAACCATAAGCAATTTCCCATCAATTTCTAGCCAATAGTGTCTTGTCCGGGCTGCTGTATCCTGAGGCGTTTCCCAGCGGATTACCAAAAGAATGAGACAATTCTCTACCCAATTTTATTGAATAACCGGGCATCCGGAAAAAGAACCAGAGGAGTAATTTAGTTTGCCTTCATTCACCCGCAGTGGCAACCCATTGCTCAACAACTGTTCGCAGGGGCCCGAGGGGGATGGCGCCGGTGTTCAGAACGGTTGAATGAAATTCCCGAACATCAAAACGGTCGCCCAGTTTGGATTCTGCAAATGATCTGAGTGATTTAAACTCTTCTCCACCAACATCATATGAGGTAAGCTGGGCGGGTGTGGTAATGCTCCGGTAATACAAATCAAGGGCCATCTCCCTGTTCATCCCTGATTCTGTAATATAATCAACGGCTTGCTCTTTGCTCCACCCCAAAAGATGAATACCAGGATCGACAACCATACCACGGGATGGCCAGGCCCGACGGGTAATCAGGGCGGCCTCTGATTCATACAGGTCCATTTCTTCGGCCAGCTGTTCGCAATACCTTGCCCAGCCTTCCACATAGCTGGTGAATGAAATCAAATTCATGATGGGGTGCAGGTCGTTTATTTCTTTTTCCAAGGCAATTTGAATGTGATGTCCCGGATAGGATTCGTGGAAGGTCAAAACCTCATTGCGGCCCTTTTGCTGGCGCCGGGGATTCTTCAAATTGATGCGAAAGAAAGCGGGTTTATCGCCGCTGGCTTGTTCGTAAGCACCACTGCCGGTTTCATGGGAAGAGTAAGGTTTAATTGTGGCATCGTTTGCAGGCAAGGTTGCAAACCAATGGGGACATTGCTTTTTCGCTTTGGTCATTAGCCTTTGGCTGGTCTCCAGAATCTGTTCTTCAGATTCAAAAAAGTTATCGGGGTTGTTGTTGATATGACGCATTATTTTTTTGAAATCATTTTCCCCGTAAAGTTGGGAACCAAGGATTTCTATTTCAACAATATTCCTGGCAACAATGAATTCTCCCAGTTCGAAAATCTCTCTACCGGTTTTGTTGGTGGAAGTATGTTTTCTAATGTAGGCTTGGTAAATTTCCTGGCCATTGGGAAGGGCCAAAACCGAAACATCTTCTCGGGCGGCAGGAAAATATTCTAGGGTCAGGAAGCGGTGGTAATGTTTAAGAGCAGGCAGAAGTTTGCTCATATACAAAGATTTCCATTCCTCGTAAAACTTCTGATTGTTTGCCCTGATTCCTGGCAGCATGAAAGGGGAGTCTTCAATATCATAAGCAAGTAATGCATCGAACTGATTAATAACTTTCTGTACAATTGTCTTGGGCATGGAATAACCACGAGAGAGACCCAAACGCAAATTACTGATCTCCGTTTCAACATAATCCGGCATCAGTTTCCAACGGTCGATGGCCTGAATTTGCAGGTCCATGTTTTCCACTGGTTGAATTTGGGCCAGAGCCAACCAAATACCTTGCCAACTGTTTTCAGGGTCAACATTCCATAAATGGCGTTGAGCCACTCGCATTTCAATATTGCTGGCCAGGTCTTCCAGCAAATACCAATAGGCGATGGTGTCTTTTCTGGATGAGACAATAGCGAGATCAATATTTTGAAGTTCGGTAAAAAGGCTATCCTCAAAATCTTCCCACATTTTAAGGTCTGCAATTTTGTTGGAAGAAAAGAGCGCATGACTGGTGTTTGGCGTTTCGACGAAATAGGCATATTCCGGATGAGATTTCAGAGTGCGTTCAAAATAGGCGTCGGCAAGAGATGTTACCTGGGGAGTTTCTTTACTGCTTAGACAGCCCAAAAAAATCAAAACCATTATGAGAACCAGGGAAGTAAAAAATCTTTGGGAAGTCATTGCCAAACCTTTTGTAAAAACAGGTTGAGACTTTAGCGTTTTTCAGAAATTACCCGACAAAAAATAACATCGTCAAGAATGAAATCATTGATGTAGTGGCATTTTTCGGTAATTGTGCTTTCTTTGCCATAGAATCTTCAATTGATCCTTTCCATGATTCCGGAGCACCCATGACCAAGCCTGCCGAGGGTTTCAGTGAACTGAACCTCATTTCCCCTATTGTAGAAGCTGTTTCTGAGCTGGGGTACGAATCGCCACTGCCCATTCAATCTTCCTGTATTCCACCATTGCTGGAAGGAAAAGATGTCCTGGGTTTAGCTCAAACCGGTACCGGAAAGACCGGAGCATTTGCTCTGCCTCTTTTGTCGAATATCGATTTGGATTTGAATTCGCCTCAGGTGCTGGTCCTTGCACCCACTCGAGAACTTGCGATTCAGGTAGCCGAAGCATTTCAGGCTTATGCTCGACACCTGAAGGGTTTTCACGTGGTGCCTATTTACGGTGGCCAGCGTTACTCCTTTCAATTCAGTCAATTAAAGAGAGGGCCACAGGTAATTGTCGGAACTCCCGGCCGTATTCTGGATCATTTGAGCAGGGGTACTCTGGATCTTAGCAAAATTAAAACCTTCGTTTTGGACGAAGCTGACGAAATGCTTCGCATGGGATTTGTTGAGGACGTGGAAACCATCATGTCTCACGCTCCTGATGAAAAACAGATGGCTCTATTTTCTGCTACCATGCCGCCACAGATCAAGCGTATCTCCAAAAAGTATCTGAAAGATCCGGTGGAAATTCGCATCAAAGCCAAAACCAGCACTGCTGAAAATATTGAACAAGTGTATTTGGTAGTGCCAAATTCAGCTAAATTTGAAGCTTTGGCTCGTATTCTGGAAACTGAATCTTACGATGGAATTCTGATTTTCTCCCGGACCCGACTTGGAACCATGGAGCTTGCGGAAAAGCTCGCCGCCAGAGGATTCGATGTGGCGGCTTTAAATGGTGATATGGATCAGAGGGCACGCGAGCGTACGGTCAACCGACTCAAAAGAGGCGATATTGATATTGTTGTGGCCACTGATGTGGCGGCTCGCGGACTGGATGTTGAACGTATTTCCCTGGTGGTCAATTTTGACATTCCCGGTGACTCCGAGGCTTACATTCACCGCATCGGACGCACCGGTCGAGTGGGACGTTATGGCAAAGCCATTCTGTTTGCCAACCCCCGGGAAAAGCGCTTGCTGCTGGCCATCGAAAGGGCAACTCGACAGCCTTTAAAAAAAATGGAAATGCCCAGCCACGATACGGTAACTCGCAAACGCATCGATAAATTCCGGGATCAAATGTTGCAGATGATGGAGAATGAGTCCCTTGAATTTTTCCAGGATCTCAGTTTTGAACTGATGGAAGAAATGGATGTTGACCTTCTTCAACTGACGGCCGCCACCCTTTATATGGCCCAGAAAGACCGTCCGTTGCAGGCCGAAGACACCCGGGCCCTGAATAACCGTGGTTTTGATGAACCCAAACGCGGACGCAATGAGCGTGGAAGCAATGATCGTGGACGTCCTGAACGCGGTGGGGAGCGAGGCCAGGGCAGAGGACGACAACTTAAAAACATGGCTCTGTTCCGCATTGAAGTGGGCAGCAAAGATAATGTTGAAATTAGAAACATTGTCGGTGCGGTGGCCAATGAAACCAGTATCCGCAGCCAGTTCATTGGTCAGATTCGGATTCATCCTGATTTTTCAACCATTGAGTTGCCCGACGATTTACCCCAGAGCATTGTTGACCATCTGAAAACAACTCATGTGGGTAAAAAACAGATGAGGATTTCTCGTTGCAAAGGTGATGGTCCGTGGTCTTGTGGCGGCGGAGGTGGTAGTGGAGGGGCCAAGAAAGACACTGGTGCCGGAACTGATGCTCAGGTCGGTACAGGCAAGCCATGGAAGAAGAAAAAGAAGTTTAAGAAAAAAAAGAATAAAGATAAAGGTAAAAAGAAGTAGAGAAATAATTTTTGGCAGCGCAATCAAGGCAAGAATTTTTGTACTGTCTTTGTATAAACACTTCCCGGGCAGGATACCTAATCCTGCCCGATTTTTTTCAATAACACTATTAACTCTTGAAATGACAAAAGAATACGACATTTGCCGTATTGTCTGAAGTGAGCCTTTGGGCTAATTTGATGTCTCCACAAAAGGAGAATTAAAATGACTTTACGCCTTGCCCTGGCCGAAGACAAACCGTACCTGGCTCAGGTATTTATCGAAAAGCTGAGTTTGTTTCCTGGCTCCTTTGAGCTGGTAATATTTTCCCGAAATGGGCTCGACTTAGTCGATCGCCTGAAAACCACCCATAATGTTGATGTCGTTTTACTGGATCTGGAAATGCCGGGTATGTCGTGTGTCGGGACCATTAAGAAAGTTCTTCAGCATCATCCGCACCTGAAAATAATCATGTTCACCGTTTTTGATGATCAGGAGTTGCTTTCGCAATGTATGGACGCGGGGGCTGCTGGGTATTTGCTAAAAGATGAACCTGCAAAAGTGGTACACGAAATGTTGCGGTGCCTGGCAAAAAACAAAGTCCAGGAATGAAAATTTGGCATGTGCCTATTGTCTCCAAAACCCATTCTTTTCCGACTACTCAAAGTTTCAACGGTTTGAATCCGGTCCGATACTGGTGGCAACTCCAAGCGGTTTGTCAGCCTGTTTTGACTATGGCATTTGGGACCGACAGAACGGAATATCTGGTATGCACCTCAAATATATCGACAGAAAAATTGACAATTTTGTGCAACTTTCTATATTAACTAAACGTTTAGTTAACTGGAGGTGACAATGGTGTCCCGAAACGAACGTTCGAAGGCTACCAAGAAGGCTCTGATCCTGCATGGTGCGAAATTTTTCGCCCAAAGGGGATACGAAGGCGCAAGCCTGGACGCGATTGCCCGGGCGGCGCAGGTAAACAAGGCGATGGTCAGTTACCATTTCGGTGGAAAACAAGGACTGTATTCAGCCGTGTTGTTAGTTTCGATTCGTACGATCGCGTCGAAACTTGATCCTGCCCGAGATGAATCACTGTCCCCACCAGAACGTCTGCGATGCTTCATCGCGGGATTGGTGGAGGCATTAAGGGAGACACCGGAGTTTCCCTTCATCGTGCTTCGTGAGGAGATGTCAGGCGGAGAAAGGCTCGAGAAAGAAGTGATGAAGGAGTTCATTGGGTTCTTCGAGCTGGATCGCGACATCCTGCAAGCAGGCATGGATGCCGGCGACTTTAAAAAAGTCGACACACACGAAGCTCATCTCGCCATTGTGGGAAGTCTTGCATTTTTCTTTGCGAGTCAACCGCTTCGTGAGGGGCAGATGGATAGTGACCAGTTGCCCAAGAGTCCGACCCTGTCATCCTACACCGAGTTTGTTACCGGTGTATTCCTCCAAGGTCTCAGTACCTTTGATGGGGACAAAACGGGTCGGCCATAAAAGGTAAGTGTCTAATAGGAATCTTGAAATGTCGAGTCATTGAAGCTGTCGACGCAACATGGAAACAGGCAGGATGTATTCCTGCAGTTTCGGAGGAGAGAAAAAAATGTCTTTTCGATTAATATTTCTGACGATCGCCTTAACCTCAGTCTTGATGGTGTCCGGTTCAGCTATGCCGGCTTATTCCTCGGCTGAAGTTTCGGAAGCTGAGATTACAAAGATAGTCCAATCATTCGCGGAAGATTACACGAATGATCCAATGGCTATTGATGGCACTTTTGGAATTCATCTC
>JAAEOA010000167.1 GCA_024223715.1 bacterium
CCTTGACGCGAAACGTACAGGAACGCGTAGTGCGGGAAATCCGCACGCTGCGTGTGAAGTGGCGGGGATTGGAAACGGAATCACGGACGACCCTACCCGGGCACGAAGGGGGAAACCCTGGATACAGACAAGGGGAGTCCTACGGGTTACCGCGCCAGTCCTCGACCCTACCAAACATCCTATTCCATTATTCATCAAAAGCGCCAACAAGAGTTTCAGCGTTTTGAATTTAATCCGAGTCCGCACTGGACATCAATTATACATTTCCCCATAATCAACAGATCATCCAAGGCTATCCGGGAGGTTTCCATGCGCTTCAGCATCGGCTTTTTTGTTATTGCGGTCCTTTTTATTCCTGGTCTCACCTCGGCCGTCAACCCGGGCCAGCATGTCGACCCGTTCATTGGCACTGACGACATGGGCCACACCTATCCAGGGGCCAGCGCCCCCTTCGGCCTTGTGCAGTTGAGTCCGCAAACCGAACTGGCTCCCTACAGTTTTGGTGACGGTTACAATCGTGAAGCGTATCGCTACTGCTCGGGTTATCAATACGGTGACGATACCATAGTCGGCTTTGCTCATACGCACTTCAATGGAACCGGACATTCAGACCTGGGCGACATTCTGGTCATGCCTACGGTGGGTGAGGTGAAACTCCAATCCGGAACTTCCGACGACCCCGGCGCAGGCTATCGTTCGCGATTTTCACACGAGCGGGAGAAGGCCGAACCGGGATCATACGAAGTCATGCTGGACGATTACGGCATCCTGGCAGAGCACACGGCCACCGAAAGAGTGGGTGTGCATCGTTATACATTCCCGGCCAGCAATGAAGCCCATCTGATTCTCGACCTTACGGCGAACATCTACGATTATCCCGGCAAGACGGTATGGTCGACCGTTCGAATGGAAAACGACAATCTGCTCACCGGATCGCGGTTGACTTCCGGCTGGGCTCCTTCACGAACACTTTATTTTGCCATGGAATTCAGCAAGCCGGTGAAGTCCTACGGTCTGATCAATCAAGAGGAAGAAATCTATCGTGGGTTTGGGCGGCGGTTCGACAAGGACAACAGTTTTCCCGAGCGCGTAGGCCGGCGCCTTAAATGCCACTTCGATTGGCAGACAGAAGATGGAGAACAAATCGTCGTCAAGGTTGCCCTGTCCAGTGTCAGCACTGCCGGCGCTGTGGCAAACCTGCGTACCGAGGTTCCCGGTTGGGATTTCGATGCCATCAGGACAGAAGCCAGGGACATCTGGGCCAGAGAGTTGGGCCGAATTCGAATCGATGCAGACCCTGAAGTGGCCACGTCTTTTTACACCGCTCTATACCATACTCATCTTGGGCCAGTCGTATATTCAGATGTGGACGGGAAGTATCGCGGTCTGGATGGCAATACTCACCTTGCCGACGGCTTTGTTAACTACACCGTATTCTCGCTATGGGATACCTTTCGGGCCCAGCACCCACTTTTGAATATTCTGCAGCCTGAGCGATCGGGACATATGGTACGCTCAATGCTGGCTCACCGGCAGCAGAGCGTCCACAAAGTATTGCCAATCTGGTCACACCATGGCAACGAGAACTGGTGCATGATCGGATATCATGCTGTTCCCGTCATCGCCGATGCCTTCTTGAAGAACGTGCCGGGGATTGATGCGGAGCAAGCTCTTGATGCAATGACCGCCAGCGCAAATTTTGATCGCTACGACGGTATTGGAGACTACCGAAAACTGGGCTGGGTGCCTGCTGATCGTCAGTCGAACTCCGCGTCAAAAACCCTGGAATTTGCTTACGACGATTGGACCATCGCGCGAATGGCGTCGGCTTCGGGGCGCAATGACATCGCTGCTGAGTACGAAGCGCGGGCAAAGTCATGGCGCAACATCTTCGATGCGGAAACCGGCTTTCTGCGGGCACGAAATTCCGATGGCAGTTTTACCGATTCCTTTGATCCAATGTCGACTCACGGTCAAGGTTACATCGAAGGGAATGCGTGGAATTATTCCCTGTTCGTTCCGCATGACATTGAGGGTTTCATGAAGCTGATAGGGGGAGAAGATAAAATGCTGGCCTGGCTGGACGGCCTCTTCGTGATGGATGTTGATGACGCCAGCATCGCCGAAAATGAGGACATCACACGAGCCGGGATGATTGGCAATTATGTGCATGGCAACGAACCCAGTCATCATGTTCCTTACATTTACAACTTTGCTGGCCAGCCATGGAAAACCCAGGCGCGTGTGCGTCAAATCATGAACGAGATGTACCGACCCGTACCGGACGGTCTGTGTGGCAACGATGATGTGGGGCAGATGTCGGCGTGGTATATTTTCAGTGCTCTTGGCTTTTATCCGGTGGCTCCCGGCAGCAACCAGTACGTGTTGGGCAGTCCGGTTGTAAATCGTGCAGAAGTGGATCTGGGCAATGGGCGTACCTTCCTGGTTGTTGCCGAGAACCAGTCTCCTGAAAATGTTTACGTGAAAGAGGTTTCACTCAATGGCAGGCTGCTGGAAAGATCCTACATCACCCATGACGAGTTGGCTCAGGGTGGGGAATTAAGATTTGTCATGAGCGACCAACCTCATCTGGAGTGGGCCACCGAGTCCGAAGCAAGACCCTTCTCCATGTCCGGCCAGGCAGGAGGATTGGATAAATGACAGATAAAAGACCCATGCCCAAACGGGGACGATCACTTGAAGTGCTGCGCGTGATCCGGAACAGGATTGCCGCGGGGGCCTATCCTCTCGATACGAAACTGCCCTCGGAACGAAGTCTGGCCGAAGAGTTCGAAGTAAGCAGGGTCACTATCCGCAAGTCGCTTGAAAGTCTTGAGGCCGATGGCATGATCACCCGCCGGCCCGGACTCGGCAATATAATCTCGGCAACCGAACCGGTCGAAGCTTCCGTTTCGCCCAATGTCGGGTTTGTGGTTCAACAACTCAGCAATCCCTATTATTCGGCGTTCGCATCGGAACTGGAAAAAATCCTGCGGATGCACGATCTGAACATGAACCTGGTCGGGACCGGGCAGAACCCCCAGGAGGAACTCCGGTGTTTGCGCAAACTCGATGAGCAGCAGGTGCGTGGTGTATTGCTTTGCACTCCCGATCAACTTCACGATCCAGGTGCGGTGACGGACTTTTTGAAACAGCGGTTACCGGTTGTTGTCATTGGGGCGCGTCAAACCGGGGTGGCCGTTGATACCGTCGATTCGGACAATCTTTCCGGCATGACTGCAGCCATTGATCACTTGCTGGAGCTGGGGCACACCCGGATTGGTTTCCTGAGTGCCATGGCCTTCGGGCGTCGTGACGAACGCAGGGAACTCACCGTTGAGATATTGCGCTCCAAGGGGCTTGAACCGGGCATGATTGTGAACTCCGATTCACCCGACCTGGGGGGCGGTCGTCTTGCCCTGGATCGGTTGCTGGAAGAAAGCAACCCGCCAACCGCAGTGCTGTGCACCAACGATATTACGGCAATCGGGGCTGTTCAACGCGCCTTCGAGAAGGGGATCTCTATCCCTGGAGAGCTGTCGATCATCGGTTACGACGATATCCCCATGGCCAGCATGACGTCCGTTCCTCTAACCACAGTCGCCGTTCCGCTTGCAGAACTTGCGGAACTTGCTTTTGAGCGACTTTCGGCCAGGGCAGAGGGGTATCGGGGCAATGCCATCCACCTGGTGGTCGAGCCTGGACTTGTCGTACGCGCCTCCACTGGCGTTCCACGGCGTTCCCAGCGCTGAGATTTTTTATTATCTGGTTGCAATGGCCGGGTATTTAGACCATAATGATACCGGTATTGTAATGGTATGGTTGTCCATCCCGCAATTTCATTCCCAGCTACAAGGCAGGAATTATGTCCAAATCAATGGAGCAGTCGGTCAGGCCGGACAGCAGCCAGGAACAAGGCTACGCCCGGCCTTTTGCCACCATCACCGTGCTGTTCTTCATGTGGGGCTTCATCACCGTAATGAACGATGTCTTGATCCCGTTCCTGAAGGATGGCTTCGCGCTTTCCTACTTTCAGGCGGGTCTGGTTCAATTTGCATTTTTTGGTGCGTTTTTCTTCGTCTCCCTGATCTATTTTCTCGTCTCGGTTGTCATCAGCGATCCAATCGGAAGGCTCGGATACAAGAATTGGATCATTATCTCTCTGGTCATTTGCGGCATCGGCTGTTGCCTTTTCTATCCTGCGGCAACAACCAATCAATACGCTTTTTTCCTGGGGGCCCTGTTCGTCCTGGCCTCGGGTGTGACAATTCTACAGATCGCAGCAAATCCGTACGCTGCTATTCTAGGCAAACCTGAAGATGCATCCAGCCGTCTCAATCTTGCTCAGGGCGTTAATTCCATCGGCACCACCCTGGCCCCGATTGCAGGCGGGCTGTTGCTTTACAAGGTGTTCGCCGGTCCTGACGGCGTAACCATCGAATCCATTCAGCTTCCGTACGTCCTGTATGGAGGCATGTTTTTTATGCTCGCCTTCTTCGTAAAAACTTGTTACCTGCCGGCCTTTTCGAACGAGGAAACTGAGGAAAAACGTGGCGGAGCCTTCAGACACCGCCATCTCCGACTGGGCATGATAGCCATTTTCTTCTACGTCGGAGCCGAAGTGGCGATCGGCAGTTATCTGGTGAATTTTGCCAGGGAAATGGGTTATTCCGAAACGGTGTCCAGTCTCTTTCTGGCCTACTATTGGGGCGGTGCCATGATCGGTCGGCTCATGGGTGCCATCAGTCTCAATAATTCCATCGAAAGCGGTAGGAAGTACGCCTACATGGGGCTGGTTGCGGTTTTGATTACCGGTCTGGTTTACCTGGTCACGTCCGTTCGTCTCAATGATGGTGCCTTCTCGCTGGTCTTCATGGACCCCGTTAAAATCCTTCCCTATCTGTTAATCATCAGTCTCAATTTTGTTGCTTTCATTCTGGGCAGATCGCAGGCTGGCAGACTGCTGGGAATCTTTTCACTGGTTGCAATGGTCCTTCTGTTCGTGGCTGCTCTGGGTTCGGGTGGCCCGGCTTTCTGGGCAGTCATCGGGGTCGGACTTTTTAACTCCATCATGTGGTCGAACATCTTCACTCTGGCGATTAAGGATCTGGGCGGAGACACAGCTCAGGGTTCGTCATTGCTGGTCATGATGATTGTTGGTGGCGCGGTATTCCCGCCCCTGATGGGGCATGTAGCCGATCTGGTGGGAATAAAGTTGGCATTCCTGGTGCCGGTGATTTGCTACTGCTACCTCACATACTACGGTTTCGTGGGGCATCGCGTTGTGTCATTGCCAGGGAGAAAGTGACCTCAAAGTGTTGGACATCAATCTGGACAAGCGCACAGTAATGACCATGGACGCAGGAGGCACCTCTTTTGTCTTCAGCGCTGTTTGTGGTGGGAAAGCCCTTGTCGAACCAATTTCCCTGCCCTCGAATGGCGACCATCTCGAAAGATGTCTCGCAACCATCTTTACCGGTTTCGAAGGTGTTCGGGATCAACTTTCGGATAATCCTGCAGCCATCAGTTTTGCCTTCCCCGGACCGGCCGATTACCCGGCCGGGGTCATCGGCGATCTGCCAAATCTACCGGCATTCAGGGGCGGAGTGCCCTTGGGACCCATGCTTGTCGACTGCTTCGGAATCCCCGTTTTCATCAATAATGACGGCGATCTGTTTGCCCTCGGCGAAGCTATAGCCGGATTTCTGCCGGAAACCGCTCGATCCCTTGAGTTGGCAGGTTCGAAAAGGAAAGTGGACAACCTTCTTGGCGTAACTTTAGGCACTGGATTTGGTGCAGGTCTGGTTAGCGGGGGGCGCCCATACCTGGGTGACAACGGCGCTGGCATGGAAATCTGGTCCACTCGTTCCCACGTTTTCCCTGGATTTATTTCCGAGGCGGGTATCTCTGCCCGCTCACTCAGCCGATTCTACGCCGAGGAGGCTGGAATTCCCATTGACCAGGCTCCCGACCCGGAACAGATCAGCGCAATTCTTGAAGGTTTTGCCGATGGAGATCGTGAGGCGGCCCTCGGAGCCTATTCAACATTCGCGAAGGCTCTGGGTGATTCATTGGCCGACGCTGTTTGTCTTACTGACAGCCTGGTTGTTGTAGGGGGTGGAATCTCCCGGGGGCATCGTCATTTCCTTGATGCCACTGTGGCCCGGATGAACGGCCGCCTGAAGACCGGATCTGGCGATGAAGTTCAGCGCATGGAGGTCACGGCCTTCAATCTGGAAGACCAGATACAACGAACGAAGTTTGCAAATACCCGGCCCCGTGAAATTTCCGTACCAGGTTCAAATCGCAAAGTAGTTTACAACGCCGAAAAAATTATCGGTGTTGGCGTCAGTGTGCTCGGCACAAATACGGCGGTGGCTCTTGGGGCTTATGCACATGCTTTGGCCTCAATTGATCACTGATCAAACAGCAGGGAGTTAACAAATGACCAATCGCACATTTCTCCATTTGGGACGCAACACTATTATTTTTTCCAAACCGGAATTCATTAATTTGAAACTCTGGCTTCTTGTTGTTGTCTGTTTGTCCTGGGCCGGAATCTGCCAAGCCGGTTGGGTGGAAGATCCAGCCTCGCATGTAGATCCGTTCATCGGAACCGCAGGAGTATACAGTCATCGCCAGACTGGCAATACCGTGCCGGGTGCCGTCCGGCCTTTTGGCATGGTCTCCTTTGGACCGGAACATGTTTATACCGAGGAATTGCTGGCAGAAAGCGACAACCTTCGTGAGCTTTTGCTGGAAAAGAAGGGGCGGGTTCCAGTCGCACCCGGTGGCTACAACTATGCCGCAAGCAGGGTCCGGGGATTTTCGCTTACCCGGTTGTCCGGCACCGGCTGTCTGGGAGCGTCCGGCGATGTGCCTGTTCTGCCCTTCACTGGAGAGATGCTGCACTCGCCTGATACTGATCTGCTTGATGCATACTATAGCGCCGGTTTCAGCCATGATGACGAACAGGCCAGGCCAGGTTATTACCAGGTGCGGCTGGACAATGGCGTCAATGTCGAACTGAGTGCTACCGAACGCAGCGGTATTGCCCTCTTCACATATCCGGAATCCGAACCTTCCCGCTTACTCATTCGGTCGGCTTATTCGCAACTTGGCAGTAGCGATGCCGTCACTGAAGTGAATGTCGCGGCAGGCGAAATCACCGGCTCGGTAACCAGCGGAAACTTTTGTGGATACCTCGGCGACTTCAATCGGCGCAGCTACTACACCTTGTATTTCGTGCTGGAGCTGGATGCACCAATTCTCAAAGTCGGCAGCTGGGAAGACGATCAAATAACCCCGGGTGTTTCGCAGGCAACCGGGGGTACAACCTATGGTGAGCGTGGCATCCCTCCTTTGGGAAAAGGGTCCGGCGTATGGGTTGACCTGGATACCTCCAAAAACAAAGTGGTTACCATGAGAGCGGGGATTTCCTATGTCAGTCTGGAAAACGCCCGGCTCAACCTGACAGCAGAGCAACAAGAGAGCGAAAGCCTGGAAAGCATAAGCGCAAGGGGATATGCGGCGTGGAACGAAACCCTGTCCAGGGTCAAGATCGAGTCGTCGGACCATTCAAAAATAACAACTTTCTACACTGCCTTGTACCATTCGCTTTTCCATCCCAATCTTTTCAGCGACGTCAACGGCGAGTATTTCGGTTTCGACGGCGAAACCCACAGGGTGGCCGAGGGTCAAGGGGCCCAGTACGCCAATTTTTCGGGCTGGGATGTCTATCGATCGCAACTTCAACTGGTGACTATTCTCGACCAGGACAGAGCCAGTGACATCGCCCAGTCTCTGTTCAATCAGGCTTCACAGTACGGCGGGGTCTGGGATCGCTGGACTCACAATTCAGGAGCTACCGGGGTGATGAGCGGCGATCCTTCGACCATCGCAATCGCCAACTTTGTCGCCTTCGGAGCCCGAGATTTCGACATGGAGGGGGCCTATGCCTCTCTGGAGCAGGCAGCAACCGTACCTACAGCATATGATCTGAGCGATGAAGGGTGTCCGGTATTCTGTCGAGGACAGCGTCCTTCTCTGGACCAATGGCTGTCCCTCAATTACATCTCCGATCAATCCAACTCCTGGGAAGGCGCATCAGAGACTCTGGAACTGGCCTCTGCCGATTTTGCTCTTTCTCAATTTGCCAAAAGACTAGGCAGATCTGCCGCACATGATCGTTTCCTGGAACGTTCGGGTTATTGGAAAAATCTGTTCAATCCTGAGGCGACCGATAGTCTGGGGTTCATCCAGGGACGTAACCGGGATGGAACCTGGAAAAAAGATTTCGATCCTGCCAACGGTGGTCTTTTCGTTGAAGGCAGTCCTGCACAATACCTGTGGATGGTGCCTTTCGATGGTGCCGGTCTCGTGAAAACCATTGGGGGAGATGCAGCCATGGGATCCCGTCTGGACAGTTTTTTCCACAAACCGGATGGCGCCTGGGCTCTGTTCAGGGATGAGACGCAGTTCTCTGACATGTCCAATCAGCCATCCATAAATTCACCCTGGATGTATCTTTTCACCGGAGAGGCTTTCAAAACTCAGGAGACGGTCCACGAAACCCTTCAGCAGTTATGGAACGATTCGGCATCCGGCATTCCGGGGCAGGATGATCTTGGTCAGATGTCCTCCTGGTATGTTTTCTCCTCTTTGGGATTGTATCCATTGTACCCGGGGCGCAGCGATCTGGTATTGAGCAGCCCGGCTTTTTCATCGGCCCGGATTGGCAATATCACAATTAAGGCCAAGGGTGTCACCGATGGATACATCTATGTAGATTCCTTGAAGGTTAATGGAAAGAAAAGTACGAAATCATGGATCGGCGAAGCGCATGTGGGGAGTCCTGTTCTTTTGGAATATGAGCTGGGGGAGAAGGCCAATCGGAATTGGGGGAAATTTGCTGAGGACCGGCCACCTTCCTTTTCCGTATTTCAGTTGCAGGAATAGAGTGGAAGATCTTCGTGGTTCGGCCGCTGGGACCGAGACTGCAGCAGTGCAGCTTGACGCGTGGGCCGACCCCAGCCCTGCTGTTGAGACTGGATCACCAGGCGCAGGAGCTCAAGTATACCGACCCCGCCGTCCCATAAAAATCTTCTTCACAAAACAGTATGCCAGAATCTTGAAACGTACCTGGTTGCCCTTGATGAACAGGAAAAATTTATCCCAGTTTGGCCCTTTGCCGGGTTTTGGTTTTTCAGCTGAATTGTAATTTTGTCCTGAAGGGAGTACAATGGAGTGATTATTCGGGCAAAAAAGGGGGGCTATGCGTTTGAAATGTCTACTTCTTTCCAAAAATTTTGACTTGAAACGGTCTCAATTCAGCTGGCAGGAAACACAAAGAGTGGCCTATTGAATGAATCAGCAAACGACAAGCCATCACGGACATTGGTCCAGACCAAGTCTCGTTTGTTTGTTGGCCTTTCTCTGAGTGGTCTTTGTCTCTTCCTTGCCTTTCGAAATGTGTCTTTGAGTGATCTAAAAGAAGCCCTGTCCAACGTTCATTGGGGATGGGTGATGTTGACCACAGGCACTTTTGTTCTGACTCATTTCCTGAAATCATTTCGCTGGCGTTTGTTTTTTATATCCCCAAAGGTCAAGCTCGACAGAGCTGTTGAAGTTTATTTTATCGGGCAAATGCTCAATGCGGTTTTTCCGGCCAGAGCCGGAGATGTGGGGCGGATTTTCCTGATAGGAGAAAACCAACAAGTGAGTCGGCGGTGGGCTCTCTCGACGGTGATCTTAGAAAAAATGGTCGACCTGTTGATGTTATGTTTGGCCTATTTTTTTGTTTCGGTTTGGATGAGTCAAACATCCATGGGCATGCCTGATTGGTTGGTCGAAACCGGGCGGGTTTTGATTTCATTGTCAGGGGTAAGCCTGATCGTGTTGTTGGCGATCATTTTTTTGGGTCCACGAGTGTGGAAATTACTGAGGGCAGGAATGGCCCCATTACCCCAAAAGTGGCAATTGTTTGCTGACAATGCTGCCGAAAATGTGATCACCGCCTTTGAGGGTTATGGTAGTGGCAGGGTGTTTTTGCCAATATTGGGTTGGTCTTTAATAATTTGGGGCCTTATGTCTTTGACCCCTGCCCTTTTATTTCCGGCATTTCAATTGGTGCTTTCCCCTTGGGTTGCCGTTTTTCTAACGGTTGTCCTGATAACTGGTGTGGCGGTGCCACCCTTGCCGGGCAACCTCGGTGTATTTGCTTATCTTTGCCAATTGGTCCTGGTTATTTTTGGGGTTGAACGGGAAACAGCTCTGGCCTACGGAATCACGCTGCAGGCGATTGTTTTCATACCCCAAATCGTATTGGGATTGATCTGTTTACTCCGGGAAAACGGGCCGAAATGAGGAGTTAGTATTGAGTCGATTTCGCCGTATCATTAGAGAAGCCTTTCACTCGGTGATTCCTGCCGCAATTAAGTCCCGCATCATCCAGAAGGGCCGTTGCGCCGTCAGCGACGTTGACCGATGGCTGACCAATAAAGGTGAAGGCAAACCAATGGCCATCGACCTTGAAACAAATTCTGATTGCACCCGCGATTGTGAATATTGCCCTCGCGACACCCGCCTAGATGATGTCTTGGCTGAAAAAACCGTCCACAGGCTGATTGATCAGCTCGCTGACTGGAATTTTAATGGACGAGTGTCATTTCACTCTTATAACGAACCTCTTACAGATGAACGGTTGCTTGATTTTTACAGATATCTTTCAAAAAAATTGCCACAAGCCCAGAGCGAAGTTTTTACAAACGGCGATCTCTTAACTCAAGAAATGGTTGAAGATCTTTTGGCTGTTGGTGTTGAACGGATTTATATCACCATCCATGAACCGACTTCTGTCGTCCAAGCCGAGCGTTTGCAGGATTTTGGTAATGCCTTTAAGCAGGTTAAAGTTTTGGACTTCCGAAACAATCAGCGAAGTCAGCCATTGGAGAACAGAGGGGGCCTGGTTGAATTGGAATCGATCAATCCCACACGATATTGCGGGCGGGTTGATGCTATGACTGTTCGGGCCAATGGGAACGTTGTTTTGTGCTGTAACGATGCTCAACAAAAACACGTGATGGGAAGTATTCACCAGACGTCGTTGCAGGAGATTTGGTGGGAGTCCGGTTTTACTGCGTTGCGCCAAGATATTCGCAAAGGGAGAATGACCTTGGGAATTTGCAAGGCTTGTGGTAGTGAGGCGGTGCTCAACTCCACAAAACAGGGCGCACAGTAAAGCTCTCCGATAATTTACTTTTAGTTGGCTGTGCCCTGCCAAAAAGTCCGTCTGCATTGTCCCCATTACAGTTACGTTCAGGAAGGTATACCATATTTGGATGTTCTAAATCAAAATCACCGTGTTTTTTGCTAGAATTACCTGAGAAGTGGGCTATCCATATTTTGGGTTGGTGAAGCGGAAGCCAATAGCGGGCGGGTTGAAAATTGCTCAAATTCTAATGATCGGAGGGAATGAGCTTGGTTCTGGACTTTTCAATAGGGACAGGCGTGGCCAGCGACGGTAAGGGCAACAAAATATTCGTGTGGCCGGTTCGCAGTGACAATTGATTTTTTAATTGTTTGAGTTAAATAGGGAGATCGTGTATTACGGATGATACTGTGACGATCAGGCGTGATTTGGAAGAGAGTTCGAACACGCTCGACATGCCGTCCCTGCCGTTCAAGGCAGGGCCACAAAAAAGAGGAATCATGAGAAGAACTACGCGAATGGCTGTTATGATTGTAGTTTTGGGGTTTATTCTTAATCCCATTGGCGCTGCTGCGCGTGATTACACGCTTGAGTTTTACAACGACTCGGATCACAAGGGCGTGGCAATGATCTACCAGCAGCCTTCAAACTTGAACCTAAGTTCCGCATCAGTGGCCTGGCAGGCGGTGAAAGTTCGCTCCGGAAAGAATACCACGTTCCAATGGTCGGACGATTTCCGGGTTTCGCACTCGAATACGCATGAAATCACGATCGGGAGCATCTACGAACCGACGGTAACCCTGTCGGTCGACTATGCGCCAGGCGTCCAAGTGACTCTCTCAGGTGATGGAGTTTTCTCGCAGACAGGCCAAGGAGGATTGGTTCCCGAAGGCTCCATTCAGGTTGTCACTCCGATTGGACCCTATTCTCTCGTCGGCTTTGGCTCCTCCGGGAAGCCATTTCTTCTTGTAGAGATAGCGCCGTACATGCAGTGGACCTATAAGCCCACCTTCACATACAGGGTCGCTTTCGGGAACTACTCGGAGGGCATGGTCCTCAATACTGACCTTATCTCTGACAGTATTGAGGTCCCGTATTCTTGGCCCACAACGAATCATGTTGTCAGGCTCAACGCCGATGGCACGATGGTGGTCAGCGAGTAGGGAGGTCGAACTGGCTCGCCAGGTCGCGACAGGTGCCACGTTTCATGGGTGTCGAGCACACCCTGGCGGCTATCCGCCAAGGTGTGCTCGGTCAGAACTCCATCGCCCTGACCCATTTGCATTTACAGATACAAAAAACTATTACGCCAAGACTGATGGACTTTTCAATAGAGAATGGAATTTATCTGCACAGATCTGCACGAAAGAATTGAAACCGCGCCCAGGATGGAGGAGAATCGCGTTAACATCCGGAAAAAAGGGGTGACCAGGTGTTTGTTTTTCCCATTACCTCAGGCCACCGGGATTGCAATAACTGTCTCAGCTTTTGCATCCCAGCATGGTGTGTGATTTGGTTCAACTCTGAAATCTCAAAAAAAAACCGATTCAATTAACATTTGGGATATTCTACCAGGAGGCTAGATGATGGGCGCAAAGTGCCTAAATTGTGGAGCCGAGATCAACGGAACATTCTGCATCGATTGCGGTCAGAGTTCCTCCATATCCCGATTGAATATTCGGCATGTTATTTCCACCGCGGCGAGTCACTTTTTCAGTATGGATTCGATTGTGCCCAGCACCTTCATGGGTTTAACAAGAAACCCCGGCAAGGTTTCCCGGGAGTATGTGGATGGCCACCGGACATCCTATGTGGCTCCTTTCAGATATTGTCTTACTGCTGTGGCCTTACTGATGCTGGCTTACGCCCTGGTAGGGCGAGAAACAAGTTTCGTCCTTTTTCAAACCGACAGGACACTCAGCCCGGAATTACTGAAATTTCAGGCCGATACCTTGTCGTTTGTACTTCGGAATCTCAATCTTGTTATATTTGCAGCTTTGCCATTACAGGCTCTTGTCTTAAAAGGGTTCTTTCATCGTTCTCGATATAACTATGCCGAAGTTGTCAGCTTCTACCTTTATGTCATGGGACATTCGTTTCTTTTTGGGACAGTGTTGGCCCTGACTCTTTCGTCTGCTTCTCAACTACAATTTTTTCTTCGCATCCTTTTTCAAACGCTGTATTCAATTTTTGCGGCCATTGGATTTTTTGGAGAGAATCGGGTGACTACGGTCTTTAAATGCATTGGCGTAGGTATCCTGAATATCATTATTGTTGCTGCCATGGTTGTTTTACTAATTGCTCCACGGTTTGAGGGGCGGATCAATGAAATCAGAGGGGAAAAAAACCTGTCGGGGACTGAAATCCAGGAGATTCAAATAAAAAGAGCCATGTTCATTATTTATGTTTCGGACCAACAGGTCAGTCGCAATTTTTATACAAAAGTTCTGGCAACCGAGCCTGTTCTGGATGTACCTGGAATGACTGAATTTTCACTGAAGGATGGGTCATCTCTTGGGCTAATGCCCGAAGCAGGAATAAAGAAACTTCTTGGGAATTCTCTAAACAAACCAACTTTTGTATCCGGCCCTCTTCGTGCTGAACTTTATCTCTTTGTTGATGACCCTGACTCATATCTGAAGCGGGCAGTTGAAAGCGGCGCCGAACCACTCAGTGAATGCAAAGCAAGAGACTGGGGCGATTATGCCGGTTATTGTCTGGATATGGATGGTCATGTACTGGGATTTGGAAGACCGATAACCGAATCGAAGTGAAGTTTGATTTTTTGAGTTGTGTCAAACGGCAAAAAAAACGTCATATAGGAGAGCCGGCCGAACCACCGGCGAAACCTGG
The DNA here is from genome assembly GCA_024223715.1 of bacterium. GTDB lineage: Bacteria > Krumholzibacteriota > Krumholzibacteriia > LZORAL124-64-63 > LZORAL124-64-63 > LZORAL124-64-63. The sequence continues at coordinate 14,063 of JAAEOA010000167.1, forward strand.
AACTGAATCACCAAACAGATAAGTGGCAGCAGATATATCCTATTTTGAGAGTGAAAAGGGTTGATGCGGGGTGTGCCTGGAAATCAGGAAATTAACCCCAGTTTGGCCGTTTGCAGTAGTTTGGACAGAAAGTACAGGCAAAGGAGATGTTATCTTTTTTAGTCGCATTCCTAGTCTTGGCTATCCTCGGGGGCCCAGCATTTGTACTTCATAAAAGGTATGGTACAAATGATGTTCGGTTCAAATTTGGTTTTAACTTTTCTCTTTTTCTGGTTAGTGTTTTGTTTCTTTTATGGAGGCTTCTTGTTGAGACAAAGGGGTATGTTGTCTATGCGAAGTTGGGGACTGCACCAATTTCTGGAAACCAAAATATGGGAATAAGGCTTGTGCTTTGCTTGTTTGCAGAAAAGTCAATTTGGAAATTGAAGGATAGGTAGTGGAAGAAAAATTGAGTGTGTATTTCTAACTGTGTAAATGGCCAAAGTGTATGATCTCCAAAGGAGGATACCATGGCTAAGAAGAAAAAGATAAAATTGATGAAGTAATTGACTCCCAAACCGAGGACACCACTGCTGAAGAGCTGTAAAACAGTATGCCATAATTTGGAAACGAACCTGCTTGCCCATGATGAGCCGGCGTATTTGGGGATAGTTTCCAGAAAGATGATCAAGGCTTTGGCGTTGGTTTCCAGCACCTGACATTGCAATTTTCAGCCGCTGGAACCGGGACTGCAACAGTGCTGCTTGACGCATGGGCGTCCAATCCGATATACCTGACCATGGGCATTCTCCTTCTTGGTTAAGGGTTTCTTAACTGGAAATGGGATCCTGCCCCCGGCCAGGGGAGAATACCACTCTGCTTTCAGATTTAAAGAATGCGTGGTGGTTGGTATGTGGAGTAAGGAAGCCATGCCCCTATAATGCTTATTCTCATTCTCTTACAGTTAACAAATTTTTACAGCAATCAAAACCAGTCTATGAGGAGGTTGGATATGGGAACGCAACTGCGACTCGGATTTGCCATGGGTGGGGGAGTTTCATTGGGCACATTTTGCGGCAGCGCCTTGGGTGAAGCCCTCAAAGCGGTAATCATCGATGGAAAAGATAAAAACGGAGAACCCTTTGACAATATTGTGGTGGATGTTTTCAGTGGAGCCAGTGCTGGCTCTATGTCACTAGCGATCATGCTCCGCAATCTGGTTCATCGAAGTCCAGCACAAAACAGCAAGGCCAAGGCAGCCCTAAAGCTGGAGTTCGGTTCGGATTTTACGAAACTCACTCTCAAAAAACAACGCCAACTCATTGCTGCTCAGGTTGTCCAGGACATCCAGGAAGAAGTCTGGGTTAGGGAAATCAATCTTGATAAATTGATTTCAGGTCCAGAGTTGGGAACAACCGCTGGCCTGGTGAACCGTCGAGCCGTTGAAAAAATTGCATCGCGGTACCTTAACTTTCCCAAGGGAGTGAAACTCACGGGACGCCAGCTTCTTGGCAAACGCGTCCTCTTTGCAAGTACCATTTCCAACATGACCCCGATCATTGCCGATTCTCGTGGTGAATTCGCGATGCATGAGGTCGGATACCTCGGTGCCGCCGATGGAATGACCTCCAAAGTTCACCGCGAATTGAGGGTTTTTGATCTAAATTTTGACGATACAACATCTACCAATCGCCAACAAAACGAAGAACACCCTGGGCGGTGGTGTCGGTACCATAATGGACCCAAAAAAAAAGACAACCACAACGGTATCGGTGACCTGCGCGAGCACCGCTGTTGGGCGAAAATTGCAGCAACTTCGATAGCTTCAGGCGCTTTTCCAGGGGCCTTCGAGCCGGTAGTATTGGAGCGGCGGGACTACGAATTCGGAGGAAAGAATGGCTTTTGGCCCAAGCAGCTGGCAGGCCGCGATCGCCATCCGTTCACCTATGCAGATGGAGGGACATTCAACAACGAACCAATTCGTGAAGCCTTCCGCATGGCGTCTTTCATGGATGCCTGCAATCCCGAAACTGACTTCGAACGTGTCATCGTCTTTGTCGACCCAAATCTTGGCACAACAGAAGAGAACCTTCGGGTTCCCGTCCATCAGCGCTACACATTGCATGATCCAAATGTCTTTGGAAATTTTGACGGGTACGACCTGGAGCCCAGCACCTCCCTTGACCGCTTGCTGCCCCAGCTGGGTAGCCTCTTTGGGGCGATCAAAAACGAGTCTTCCGTCATCGAAGCCGACAAAATCTACAACGCTCGCAAGCGCTTCGAATTGCGGCGTGGCATTCGCAAGCAATTGGCCAAAATTATCGGTACCGATTATAAAGTTGCGGATATCAATGCGATGAGAAAATACCTGGTTGACCAGATCAAGTTGAGTAAAGAAAGAGAAATGATTCCGGCAGCCCCACTGAGCATCCTTGGTGAATTGAAGCGCATTATTGCTGAAGAGAGTGGAGCTGGCGGGGAGTTGATACCCCTGGCAGATAAAGACCCCAGCGTATTTCTGGAAACACCAAGTGCAGTGCCAGTTTCTGAGCGAGGGTACTGGTTGAGAGCCTTGGTTTTTGCTGCTGTTGACCGAATAATGAGCCTTGAAGGCAAGCAACAAAAAAGCACCCTGATCGCCATTTCCCCAACCTACCCCTCCGGAAAAAGCGTGAAAACGTTGGGCCCATTGCCCGGTGGTCGGGTTTCAGGATTTGGGGGGTTCATGAGTGAGCGTCCCGGCAATTACGAAGTTAAAATTGCTCGTTGGTGTACTCGACGGTTTTTGGAAAAAATAGACCTTGTAGAAAAACGTCCACAAGGTCCACCGCGGCCCATTTTTACGGAACAGAAGGCCTATCAAAAGGAACTGGAGGAGGGATTGGATCGCCTAGCCAAGCGGGTATCCCGATTGGTTGCCGATGGGCATATCGCCATTATCAGTATGTTGCCTGAACGCCTGTTGAGGTATTTTATTGCTAAGGAACTTGGTGGGTTGGCCCAACAGAAACATACCTCCAGTGAATATGAGTTAAGGGTTCAGGTGCCTGACGACGGTTACGAATTTGATGGAAAAGGAATATTCCCAGGCACCGACAAGGATCTGAAGCCAATTGAAATCGATGGAAAGATGTGGCTGGTCTCGTTCGCCACTCACACACCCAAATCATCAGGATCCAAATGGAAGCATGCTTTCCTGAAGAAGGGTGAGCACAAGCTTTGCGTGGACAAGAACCACAAAAAACTTGGCCTCTTTGACGGGAGTTTTTGTAAAGTCCAGATGCCGCCAATAGCCTTGGTGCATCAAGCAAAGCTATACGCTTACCCCATTTTTGAAGTAAAGGTTGTCAAGGCCGACAAAGGGAAGACTGTGGCGGCTGGGAGGTGGTTATTACGGGAAGGGGCCGTTGGTTTAGAGTCGCAGATTTTTTAGGAATCCCCGGGTTACCAAAGGGGTTGTAATTTGGCGTTTAGGCAAATAAAATAAATTGAAAGGTGTGATATATGGCACAGCAAAAATCCGGTAAACGGCCAAATCGAGTGTATCCAGCCAGCCACGTCCGGACCATTTCAAGCTTAAAGTTAATGGACACTCTGTAGTAAAACAACCTAATCAGAGGAGGTAAGCGATGAAGAATTTTTCAATAGGAGCATTAATCGTTGTAGCGGGTGTGTTTTTACTATCAGCACCATGTGTCATGGCACAGGATGGCGATGCACCCGTACCTAAAACAGGACAGACCAGATCCTATGCAACGGGGGATGATGGGGATTTAGAAAGAGGAGTAGCATGGCCAAATCCACGGTTTATAGATAATGGAGATGGAACGATAAATGATAACTTAACGGGGCTGACGTGGCTTAAGAATGCTAACTGTTTTGGATTAAGAACATGGAGCGACGCCTTGTCCGATTGCAATGGATTGGAAGATGGAGAGTGTGGATTAACAGATGGTTCTGTTGCAGGTATTTGGAGGCTTCCAAACAGGAGAGAGCTTTTCAGCTTAACTAATGGTCAATACATGAATCCAGCTCTTTCAAATACTGCGGGAACAGGATGGTGGAAAGAGGGAGACCCATTTACTAACGTTGGGCCCAGCTACTATTGGTCGTCTACCACTGCCTCCAGCGGTAGTATCTACGCTTGGTACTTGGATATGCCCTATGGCAAAATAGAAATCACCGAAAAGGCTGGCAGCTATTTCGTTTTGCCTGTACGCGGAGGACAATAATTGATTATTTGGTCATTGTCGGTTGCCTCCGAAGGCCAGAGATGGGGCGGCTTGAAGGCGCTGTGCTGGTAAGAAAGAAGTGCGCTCTGCATGCCGCGCAACGCGGGAGACAAGGCCCCCACTCAGGTGAGGGCCTTTTTCTGTCGGTGACCTTGCTAACAAGTGGGAAAACCAGTAATTATAAATCAATTCGGAGGGACTAGACGGTAGTAAAAGGGGCTGTCCCTACCAAATATTCTATCCGATGTCCCAACAGACAATAACAATGGGTGTTTCGATTGTTAACTCAATATTCTCAAGGATTAACAACTGGCGTGACTGCAGAGCTGAGAAAACAGCAGGAATAATGATTTTGAATATCCAGACATGCTATACCCGCCCAGTCGAAACCGCAAGGGAGACAAGGCGGACGGATTAAATGGTATGCATAAGCCACAGATGACATCTCAATCAAAATGTCTCAGTTGTATTATTTCACCAGCGTCATGCGCTTGGTTTGTTTGAACTGGGGGGTGTCCAATCTATAAAAGTAAACCCCCGCCGAAACCATACGCCCATTAGTATCCCGACCATTCCAATTAATCTCGCGGCGACCTTCAGCCTGGAGCTCCCCATTGATTAACGTCTTCACCAAACGACCGGATGAGTCAAATACGCGGAGGAAAACCTGGGCTGGTTGGACCAGGTCGAAGGAAATAGTCGTTTGGGGATTAAACGGATTGGGAACATTCTGACCCAACCGCCCCATCACCGGAATATTTCCCGGCTCATCGGAAGAAGATATTTCCTGGTACGGAAATGAGGCAAGGTCTCCACGTCCGGCATTGTACTCCATGATAATATTGGAAAAAATAATTGTGCGAGTGAAAGGGTGACTAAGTTCGTAACCAAAGATGTCATCCTCACTGTTGACGTCGTAAAGAACCAAGCGGTCATCGATGGCATCCTGAGGAAAAGCCAGACCCGCCCCAAAAAGAATTGCCCCATCGATGCCTGGTGCTTCATCGGGAAAAAACAGGGTCAATTCACCACTGGCAAGATCAACTTGGTAAATCTCCATGGTCCCGTTGCAGATAAAGGCCTGTCCATTGGCACGAATGGCCAGGTCAGTTCCCATTGCATAGGGCAGAAAAGGTTCGCCTTCAAAGTTCAGATTAACGGCACTGCCAACCTGCTGCCCGGTTAATGGATTGACCTGAACCAAAGCGCCCTCAAAAATATCCACACCGATGAGTTCATCATTGGCCGTAAACGCTGCACCACGTATTTCGCGTCCTGACACATACCCAATTTCTGTCGCCTGGGCGCTGAATGGGTCGATTGTAATCAACAGTCCGGAAGCATCGCCCGGAACAAAAGCATATAACGTTCCTGCTGAATCCAGAGCCAGGCCGTCGACATCGACCTGCAGGCCTGCCAAGGTTATTACTCCCACTGCTTCAAATGAGGAGCCATCTGCTTGGAATTTGAAAAGTGTACTCGGGGCACTGGATGCCGGGTCGTGGGTTTTCACACCCCAGATTACGGCCTCGGCGGGCGAGGCCGACCAGATAAAGATTACCAAGGGAAGAATCAGGTAAGAAAGGAAATTTCGCATAGTGTCCTCATTTTTTAGAATGAAGAAACAACCATACTCCAAACCTGGGCCCGATTTCAATTAGTTTTTGAAGAAACGGAACACGAAGAGACGCGCAAATTGTTTGACTTCAAAAGATTAACTTGTTTTCCGAAGGTTTGGAGAAGTAATTCCAAAGGCACGGTCCCATCTTTTCACCACACTTTGACTGTGCCAGCCAATTAATTTTTGGCTCGGTGCATTTTGAGGTCCGATGGGGTCTGGCGCAGCAATCTACCAAGCGGCTTCGTCAAGAAATAGTCTCGAATATCCAGAAAAAACAGAGGAATGCAACCACCAGTTGACAATTTAATAAGTCTGATTGGTAGCATGCAACCAAAGAGATTGCTACATTCTTGCAAACAGAAAGACACCCGTTGAAAGAAAGGTCACTTATGATTTTGGCAGATAAAATAATGAAACTAAGAAAACAATCTGGATGGTCTCAAGAAGATCTCGCTCTGAAATTAAACGTATCAAGACAATCGGTATCTAAATGGGAGAGTGCTTCGAGCATACCTGATCTAAATCGGATCATTAACCTGTCGGACATTTTCGGTGTATCAACGGATTACCTGTTGAAAGACGAAGTGGAGGTTGTCGAGACAGTTGGCGTCGACAAAGAACCTGGTGTTCGAAAGGCAAGTTTGGAGGAAACTACACGATATGTTGAGGATAAACTCGAATCGGCAAGGATTACAGCCAAAGGAGTCTTCTTGATACTTTGCTCGGCCATGCCGATGATGATCCTACTTGCCATGGCCACACAAGATGACTTTCCAATTAATTCGGGATTGGCGGCCGGAATCGGGATTCTAATTCTACTGGTTGTAGTATCTATCTCGGTAGGCTTTTTCCTAAAAGCGAGTCAATTAGGCCAGGAAACAGGATTTATTGACGATGGTGACTTTGATTTAGAATATGGTGTCCATGGTGTGTTCAAGGATAAGCTAAGCAAGTATTCATCGAGGTATGTAATACTATCAGCATTAAGTGTGGCATTGTTCATTACCTGCCCTGTGCCACTGATCATCTCAGCTGTATTGGAAAGCTCCGATTTCATTCTTCTCATGATGGTAGCGGTTCTATTTTTCATGGTTGCTGTTGGCGTCTATCTCATTGTCCCGGTTGGAGCCAGGCAATCAGCATATAAATGTATACTCCAAGAAGGTGAATACTCAGCGAACAGACGTTCTGAAAATAAGCGTGTTGAAAAATTGGCTGCATTCTACTGGCCTCTGGTTGTGGCCATCTATATTGGATGGAGCTTTATCACAATGGATTGGGGTAGATCCTGGATTGTTTGGCCAATTGCAGGGGTTGGATTTGCTGCCTTTGTTGGACTGATCGGTTTATTCGAAAAGGAATGAGGCAGGACTCGGTTGGACTTCCCTGTCCCTATTGAAAAGTCCATCTCCTGCCTGCAAAAAAAACCTTCACCAAGGATCGCAGAAACCAAAATTATTTAACATAATAGTACCCCTGGGATATTTTGGAATGATGTAAAGCATAATTGAGTTATCTGATATAAGGTTTGGTAATGCTCCGAGGCAAGGGCCGAGGAGCAAAGTTTTTTGGTGGGAACTTTTTAGAATTTTTTACTTAACACAGGTATTAGACTCGCTTCAAACTGGTGAGTCCCATTTGGCTAAGGTAGATTTTGCTTGATAGGCTGGGAAATTTCAGGAAATGGATAGCCCACTTCTCAGGTAATTCCAGAGAAAAACACGGTGATTTTGATTTTGAACATCCAAATATGTCATACTTTCCTGAACGTAACTGTAATGGGGACAATGCGGACGGACTTTTTGGTAGCCACAGTCTATGAAGCTGAGGGAATTCCAATGAGACGTTTCGTCCATATAGGCACAATAGCCCGAAACTCAACCCTCAGTTTGCCCAAGCCAAACTCTTGCCCTACTGGGTTATGATTTCCAGCAAGGCGCCGTCCCTGTAGAAATCAGCGCTCGTGCCGACAACTACAACAAATATTCGCTGGCTGGCGTCATCGTATCGAATTCGGATTGGGGGGGAATCTAGACCGGACACCATAATGGTATTCTGCATAGTCCCCAGATCAATCACACCAACAGTTTCGGAAAAGTAATCGGCATAGAACATATGCGTATCGGACAGCGATAGGGACATGAAGCTTTCATCCAGGAATAGCTCCGGCGTACCATTACTGCCAATACGGAATGTTGAATCATGAGTCGAATAATAGGGGGTTGTGCCATCGTGTCCCAAACACCAAACTGCGCCCAACCCTGTCTGCGTAATGGTGGGATTCGCGAAATCCAATGCCGGGAAGTAGTACATGCTCTTCGCGGACGGAGAATGGCTCTGTCCCAGAAGTGTAATGTTGTCATTGCCATCGATCCACATGTCAGTTGCGCCGATTTCTACGTCGGGGAGTTCAGTTTCAATGCCAGTGGCAGGATCAATAACGCTCATACCGCCAAGATCGCCAATGCTACTCCCGGTATAAGAGGCCAGGTATACCAGACCATTCGACGCCACAACTATGGCGTCAGAATTGGTTGGGTTGTCCGCAACCATATTGGTTGTGTTGAGATCAAGGTCGTAATAACTGAGGCGAATCTTGCCGCCGAAACTAGTGTTCCGTCCTGCTGTCTCTGTGAAATACACTCTGTTTCCGTCGACGAACAGGCCCTTGGGATATTCTAAATTGTCGCTAAGAACCACCGCCGAATAGACGGGATTGCTCCCATATGTTCCCTCAAAAGTAATGGTCTGGCCGCCCGCCAGTGTTAAGGGAATATTCGCCGGAGTCACATACCCTATTACCGTATCCCAGGTTATTGAATATTCGCCCAGCTCTTGTTCGGTAAAGGTCTGATTACCCATTCCCTGTACGTCTGCCTTGTTGGGACCACTCAGAGTCCAAGTGGCCGTTAAGTCGATTGGGAGTACCTTGATTACTACCGTTCCGGTCGTTTGAAACGGAGTGGTTGTGGGGTTGTCATCATCGCTACAACCGGAATTCAAAATAAGCAACATGACCAGAATGACCAATTTGACGAGATTTGTGTTTCTTAAGCGCATCTGGTTTTCTCCAAAATTGAGAGGTTGGTGAGTCATCAGATAACTGAGTAACCGATAACTAGCTTGGGAAAATAGCTTGATGCAAAACAATATCCGTTATTGGAAACCTCCACAACTGCATGATCATGTAGTTTTTTGCTGGTAAGTGCTTGGTTTTGAATTGTTGGTGGCCCAGCAGTTTCAATCACCGCCTTCGGTAATTTTGCGTTCGGTTCCAACATCCCACAATACTGATTTTTGTTTATCCGAGGTGGCCTACTTTGGCATGGTTTTGCCCCTTGTTCAGTTCTACCATTGGGTTTTGTCGTGTAGTATGTTCAGGTTTCAAGTGAAACAACGATGTGAAATGGGTTTTAGAATTTTCCCGCAACAGAACGGTAACAAATGCGAGCTCTTGTTTTCGATGCTGGTCAGCTCCAACTGGTTCAACAATTTCCCAATCCTGTGGCAGATGAAAAACCGCTGTGGTCCAACCCGTCCCCATGGGAATCTGTGATTGTGCATACCGCAAGTTCAATAAGCAAGTGCAACACCTTCCATTCTATCGGTCTCCGCGCTAGAACATTTAGTCCGTCCGCCTTGTCTCCCTTGCGGTTACGGCTGGGCGAGAATAGCATGTTTGGATGTTCAAAATAATAATTTCTGCCGTTTTCTCAGCTCTGCAGTCACGCCAGCTGTTAATTCTTGAGAATATAGCTCTACGCCATCAACTCGAAATTCTTCAACGAAATGCCAAACGACCAAGACTAAAACCAGATGACCGGGCCCTCTGGGTTTTGTTATCCCGTTTCCTGCCAAACTGGCGCAAACACTTGACCATTGTCCAGCCAGATACCGTCGTTTGCTGGCATCGATCTGGTTGACGGTTGTACTGGAGATGGAGGTGTCGATCAGTTCGAGGAAGGCCCAAAGTATCTGTTGAGGTTCGCACAATCATTCGAACGATGTCGTCCAAGAACCGTCTCTGGGATGCACCCCGCATTCACGGAGAGCTGCTCAAACTCGGATACGATATCTGCGAAACCACAATCGCCAAATACATGGTTCGGCATCCTGGACCATCTGCACAAACATGGCGGACTTTTATCCTGAACCACATGTCTGAGATGGTAGCCATCGATTTCTTCACCGGTCACACTGCGACATTTAGAACACTCAACGCCTTCGTAATACTGTCGCTTGATCGCCGGAAAATCGTCCACTTCAATGCCCCGACAAATCCAACTGCTGATTGGACTAGCCTGCAGCTGATTCAGGCTTTTCCGTTTGATTTTGCACCACGATTTCTGATTCGTGACAGGGATGGGATTTATGGTAATCAGGTTATTGAAACACTGAAAATACTGGGAATAAACCAAGTCATTACTTCCCGCCGATCTCCATGGCAAAACGGGTATTGCGAAAGGGTAATTGGTTCAATCAGACGGGAGTGTTTTGATCATGTTTTTGTTCTGAACGAGAAACATTTACGCCGAATTTTTAAGGAGTATTTTTCTTATTACCATAAGTCGCGAACACACTTGGGCCTTGAGAAAGATACACCCACTTTTCGTTCAACCCAGGCAATGGATGCTGGCCCGATCAAGTGTGACCCGTACTCGGCGGCTTACACCATCGGTATTTTCGCGATGCTGCATAAAAAAGTAATTCTGCAAGCGGAGGCTGTTCATGGATCGGTTTGTCTGGTTCCCATATTTGGCAGAAAACCGGTTGATATTTTGTTGAATTAACCATCGAAACATTCACACTCACTAACTAAAATTTCACATCCTTTACTGAGA
>JAAEOA010000168.1 GCA_024223715.1 bacterium
AAAAAAGCACCCAGCGACATTCTCTTGGGCACAACCCATTGAATGGATGAAAGGCCCGGGCTTAAAGGCTCGGGCCTTTTTTTGGTTCATCATTGTCAAGGCTACTGTCGATCCCCATGAATTTGGGAACCCCGAGACGGAAAAGAATTTTCCGGCAGAAAATATGGTAGATATGAGTTTCCCAGTTGACGATTCCGGCACGCATATGTAGTTGCCGCAGGTAGGTCATGAACTTGAGAACTTCCGCATCGCTGTAGCCCACTTCTTTCATTACCGTGGCGATGTGACCATACATGTTATCCAGTTCATGTTGAGTGGGTAACTTGGTGGTTCGGTGCGGGTGTCTTACTCGCATTTCAGGACGGCGAACGTTTGGTTGGGGCGATGAGTCTCCACATGTTTCCTCAGAAGCTGTTTCTTGAGTTTCAACTGACTTTTCCAGAAGTGCTTTTTCTTCACCTTTTTCCGTAGCCAAAATCGAATTCCAGGCTTTTCGAATTTCCCAACCATAGAGCATCACGGCCTGGGCAAGATTTAATGATCCGTGCTCCGGGGCGGTATCGACCGAAGTGAGGTAGCGGCAGACGTCCACTTCATCGTTGGTCAGGCCCGAACGTTCGGTGCCAAACAAAAGGCCAACTTTTCCGCCCCGGCTGTGGTCCATCATGTGTTCAGCAGCGATATCGGGAGTCAGGTGACTGTCTTTGCGCAGCTGCCGTACCCGAGCCGTGGTTCCCACAACAACTGTGCAATCTGAAATGGCATCCATCAGGTCTTCAACCACCAGGGCATTGTCCAGAATGTCCTCTGAACCGTGAGCCAGAGCCCGGGCGGTGCGACCTTTGGGGTTCAGTGGGGAAATTAGCCGCAAGTGTTTCAGGCCCATGGTTTTCATAGCCCGACAGGCGGCGCCAATGTTCATGGGTTCTGTTGTGCGGCTCAAAATGACCACAATGTTATCCAGACTGGGCGAACCCTGATTGTCTGTCAGGGACCCAATCACGTCTTGATTATGCATCAGCTTTTCTTTTCCAGGAGCATGAGGGTTTCCACATGAGCGGTCTGGGGGAACATATCCAGGACCTGCAGCTTCACAATGCGATAGCGGTTCTCGGTCAGAAGGGCCACATCGCGGGCCATGGTAGCTGGGTCGCAGCTCATATAAATCAGGTGACGGGGGGACAGCTTAAGCATACCCAATACACCTTCTTTGCCCAGACCCACCCGAGGCGGATCCACCACGCAGCAGGAGTTTTTCCACTGGTTTGAAGAAGCCACTTTTCCATCGGCAAGAACTTTGCCCAGGGCCCCTTCAATAACTTCGACTTTTCCTTTGGCTGTATCACTGCGACGCACGTTGTTGAGGGCATCACGAATACCATGAGGGTTGCTGTCAATGGCGACCACTTTTTCGAAAAGGTCAGCCAGGCCCAGACTGAAGAGGCCCACGCCGCAGTATAAATCGCCCAGTAGGGGACCGAGTTGGTCCTGGTCAGACAGTTCGCTCAACCATTGGCGAACCAGATCAATGGCTTCTTCGGTGGCTTCAATATTGCCCTGAAAGAAACTCTGGCTGCTGACCCGGAACTTGTGGCCGGACACTTCGTTGATAAGGAAGTCCTTGCCCCAGATCGGACGATTGTTGAACAGCAGCCCGGTGCATCCAGGAGCCGGGCTTTCACCATCAGGCAGGGCAGAGACAATTTTTTTCAGGATGCGCATGCGCTGGGAGGGTCCGAACATGGAAAGCAGCCATCCGCCTTTGCCGTCAAGCCTGATGACTATTTGCTCCACTGGGGGCATCATGCGCAGCCAGGGAAGGATTTCATTGTTGAAAAGGTCGGGCAGCAGAGGACAGGAATCCAGAGCGATCACATTGTGGGAGGCCCGTTGCATGAGACCGTAATGGCCGGCTGGATTGGCAAAAACTCGGATTCGATTACGGTATCCGAGTTCTTTTCCCGAATCGGTAGGCCCTTGAATAATTTCAGAAATATCCAGTTTGCCCAGTCGGCTGAAGCATTCGGTAACAATTTCAGCTTTGGCCAGGCGCTGAGCTTCAGGCTTGATATGCTGAAGATTGCAACCTCCGCATAGGCCGTAGTGAGGGCAGGGAGCCTCTTGACGGGAAGGGCTGGCTTCAAGCACTTCATCAAGGGTGGTCTGGACAAAGCCACGACCCTGTTTAATGATGTTGGCACGTACCAGGTCGCCTGGGGCGGTTAGCGGCACGAATACTGCTTGGCCTTCGAGTCGGCCCAGTCCGTCGCCCTGGTTCAGAATTTTTTCAATACGCACTTCAACCGTCTTGGCGGGAGTGCTGGAGTTCCCCTTGGGGTTAATATCGCTCATGGGGGCTAAACTAGCATGATTGGGCTCAAAGGGCCAGAAACCCATGGAAAGTTGGTGGTTTTTCAACGGATGAATTTTTTGGGAATCAGGTGGTTGATGGGGCTGACTCCGGTGTTATTTTTGGCACTGGTGTTCAGTGGTTGTGCGCCCAAAAGGGTGGTCAATGGAGAATTTTCCGATCACAGCAAATCTGATAATTCATCGGTATCGTCCCCCAAAAAAACTGATACGGGGAAAGAAGATTTTCCAGAACCTCAGGCTCGGGGCAAAATTAACTCCCAGCCGACCAAAAACACAATTGTGAATCCTTCCAAATTTGGTCCTCAAGTTGTCGGCCTTGCAAAAAAACAACTGAACAAACCCTACCAGTGGGGAGCTCAGGGACCGGACAAGTTTGATTGCAGTGGTTTGGTTTACTATATCTACGGCACGCTGGATATTTCGCTGCCCCGGGTCTCGAAAGATCAGGCAAAATTTGGCCAGCAAATAAATAAAGGGGACTTGCAGCCCGGCGACCTTGTTTTTTTTGTCACATCAGGTAAGGTGATCAACCATGTGGGGATATACATGGGTGATTCCCGGTTTATTCACGCACCCCGGAGATACAGTCCGGTACGATACGATAGCCTGAACAATTCCTGGTGGCGTCGTCGGTTTAAATTTGGTCGACGAATTCAAGGTTAAAAACTGACTCCAATGCGATTTTTTCTTTTGATACTTTTCCTTATTTCCGGGTCACAAGCCTGGTCCAGTGCGGATTTACCCGATTCAACCGCTGGTGTTTCGATGCAAAGTCACTGGGGAGAGCGGCCCGTACGAGCTGATTCCACTACGGCTCACTTTGCCGAACAACCCAAACCCGGTTGGGAAAAAGCTGTCCTGGTTCCTTATCATATTTTGGGCATTCCTTTTCGTATTGTTGATCATGCGGGCCACGAAACGATCAAAATGATGGATCGTTGGGGCATTTTCGACATGCCACCCTCAGAACATGTGGGCCTGCCTCTGCCCTATGGTGTTTATTTGTTGCCCAGTATCAGCATTTCCGGTCTCGAGGGTTTTTCCTATGGCCTGAATTTCCGGCGTCCCGATTTCTTTGGCCAGGGAAATATGGCCTTTATGACGGTTTCCTCTTCTTCGCGGCATTCAGACAAACTGGCCGGTGGCACATACTTCAATATGGGTGACCGATTGGGGCTGCAATTGGGAGCAGGCTATTCAGAGTTGCCCCTGACTCGCTATTATGGTTTGGGTTATCGGTCATCTGCAGGAGATAAATCCTACTACAATCGCATGTCCCGATGGGGCGGTGCTGAATTGGATTTCTATTTAGGTCGCCAACTGACTCTGGAATTTCGGACAAATTATTCCACCATCGAGGCCAGGGATTCCCGGTACGAGATGGATGAAGGTCTGAGTGTTGTACACGAAGGAAACCTGCCCTACGGATTTCCCGGTGAGAGCAATGGGTGGACTTTCCGAAGCGTTCTGGTTCGTGATGCCACCATCATTGACGGACGGCCTCAGGATCATGGTTTCCAGAAGGCAAGTATCAGCTTTTTCCAAAGCACCGATAAAACGGATTTGTCATTCATACAATATTCCTTTGATGTTCAGCATTTTTTCCCGCTCTGGTATACCGAAAGAACCCTGGGACTGCGTAGCTTTTTTACTCGGATGCACAATATGGGCACCGACGATATCCCCCTGACTCGCATGACGACGATGTATCATCCGAACAGCTTGCGCGGGTTCAGTGATTTGCGTTTTTACGGAGAGGGCAACCTTGGCCTCAGTGCTGAATACCGCTGGCCCATTTGGGCAACCAAGAATCGTAAGGGATTTGGAATTGACGCCTACGTTTTTTCAGACTCAGGACAGGTCTTTGATCGGACTTCTGAAATTGCCATCAACCATTTGGAGTTCAGCGCTGGTTTTGGTGTGCGCTTGATCAACAATGATGGAGATTTCCTGGGCCGATTCGAACTGGGGTTCAGTGACGAAGAAACCGTGGTCACCTTAACTTTCAGTCAGAGTTTTCAACACCATGAAAGGGGGCTGTTGTATGGTAAAGATCCTACGCGCCGGCCTTAGTGGGTTGCTGCTGACTTTCGCCGGTTTTGTCCTGGCAGATTCCCTGCCCCCCTTAAAAGATACACCGGTGATTTGGTTTGCAGATGACGATAAGGCTATTGCGGTACCCGAATATTTCGAACCTGGTCTGATGCCTTATACTACCAATTCGTATGTATCCCGGCCGTTTGCCCGGTTCTTCCATCCCGGCCGTCTGATTCGGAAAATTGACAGTGGATACGCTGGGCGGCGGGCCTGCAATGTGAACAGCTTGGGCGAAGTGGTGAATTCGTCGTGGTTCACCAATCGCATTGGGCTCTATCCAATGAGTGTGGCGGAAGTGGCCCATGGTTCGGGGCAAATCGAAGGTCCTGACCGATCTTCCCCTTGGGAAATCATTGGCGCAAAAACCTCTGGAGTGACTCCTGGTTTTCGCATTCGCGACGGACGGGGCGATGTGTGGTTGCTGAAATTTGATCCTCCTGAACATCCGGGCCTGACTATTCGCAGTGGAGTGGTGACGAACTTAATTTTTTACGCCATTGGTTACAATGTGCCGGTGGATCGTGTGGTTGAATTTGATTTGGAAGATCTGATAGTGGGTGAAGGCGCGGTCATGAAACTTCCCCGAGTGGGAGAGGTGCCCATGACCATAGCCAATCTGGACTCTGTTCTTCAATCGACCGGCAGCATTTTTAACGGTCATTTTCAGGCTCTGGCCAGTAAATATTTATTCGGAAAACCTTTGGGGCCTTTTAATGACCAAGGTCTGCGGGAAGATGACCCCAACGATATTATTAACCATGAAGACCGCCGGGAGTTGCGCGCTCTGAAGGTTTTTTCTTCCTGGGTGAATCATTTCGATACCAAAATGCATAACAGCCTTGATATGTATGTAGGGACCCCGGGGCAAGGGTACGTTAAACATCATTTAATTGATTTTGCCAGTACCCTGGGCGCCTTTGGAGGTGAACCGGTTCAGCGTTACGGGTATGAAACCGGCTTTGATGTTGGTCCTATTACTGGGCGGTTTCTTGCTCTTGGATTGCACGAAGATCCTTGGGTTAATGTTCATCGGCCAGAGGGTTTGTCCGAAGTGGGACTATTTGTGGCCGATCCTTTCGAACCGGAAAAATGGAAGCCGGATATTCCCCACAGTGGCATGGCTGAAATGACTGCCGAGGATGGATACTGGGGAGCAAAAATTATTTCTGCATTTTCCCGGGAACAAATTAAAGCCATGGTCCTGAGTGGAAAGTATCAGGACCCGATGGCGGTGGATTATCTGGTGGATATTCTGTGCCAGAGGCGTGACAAGATTGTGCGGTACTGGTTTTCTGAAGTTCCCCCTTTGGATTTTTTCCAATCTCTTGATGGAGTGGTAAAATATTCGGACCTGGGAGCTGAAAGAGGTTATTTTTCAGAAGAAGGAACCCAGTATCGATACCGGATGTGTGCTGTGAATTCAAACCGGGAAGGCGAATCGTGGAGTCAGTGGCAGGAATCAGATTTGACGGTAATTCCGCTGCAAAAGGCTCCCGAGCCTAATGCCCAGAGTCCTTTTCTTGCTCTGGAGTGCCAGGTGAATCGGGGCCAGGGCTGGAGTGATTCGGTGATGGCATACCTGGTTGCTCAATCAGGTCGTCTGGTGGCTGTTCATCGTTAAGTTGGTTCCGCTGTAAGTGCTGGACGGATATTCAGTTTAAATCAGGAGAGAATTTTTGAGTCAATCAATCGACGGCTCCTCAAAAAATTTATTGGAGAAAACACTATCTGTTTTTGCACCTGTTCACGGTGGAGAAGGCCGCAATGTTCTGTTGTTGGCTGTGAATGTGTTTTTTCTGTTAACTGCTTATTACATAATCAAACCAGTTCGCGAAGCCCTGATTTTATCGGAATTTGGGGCAGAGACAAAAATTTATGCCGCGGCGGGTCAGGCCTTGCTTTTGTTGTTGGTGGTACCGGTATATAGTCGGCTGGCGGGAAAGGTGAATCGGCGGCGGTTGATCACCATTGTTACTTTATTCTTCATTGGGTGCCTGGTTGGTTTCTATTTTCTGGCTCAAACGGAAGTGTCTTTGGGTATTGCCTTCTATTTGTGGGTGGGAATTTTTAATGTCATGGTTATTGCCCAGTTTTGGTCGTTTGCCAACGATATTTACACTCCCGAACAGGGCAAACGCCTGTTTGCCATCGTGGGATTTGGCTCCAGCAGCGGGGCAGTTTTTGGTAGCTTTGTGACAGGAATGTTGATTGAACCTCTGGGGGTGTATCAACTGTTGTTATTGTCGGGAGGTCTTTTGGCGGTTTCTCTGGCCTTAACCCTGGTGGTTGATGGTTCCGGGCAAAAAACCGGTGAACAAACATCCAAAAACACTTCTTCTTCAACATCTGTATCGGGAAATGGCTTTGCTCTGGTATTCAAAAGTAAATATTTGCTATTGATTGCCCTGATGATGGTGCTGGCCAACTTGGTCAATACTACCGGTGAGTACATTTTAGGAAGCCGAGTGAAAGCCAATGCTCAGGCTTCGGTACCAGCGGTTGTTTTGTCTGATGAAATGACGCGGAACATGACTGAGATCCAGATTCAGGAAGCAACAGCCGAGGCCGAATCTGCCCGTCGGGCGGAAATTGGTGTTGAAACAGGGAAGTTTTATTCTCAGTTTTTCACAGTGGTTAATTGGATTGGTTTGTTGACTCAACTATTCCTGGTTTCAAGAATTGTGCGCTGGAGTGGTGTCCACTGGGCTATCATGATTTTGCCCATGGTTGCTCTGGGGGGTTATTTCCTGATGGCTGTAATTCCTGCCTTAGCGGTAGTGCGCTGGGCAAAATCTGCAGAAAATGCAACCGATTACAGCTTACAGAATACAGTAAGAAATATGTTATTCCTTCCCACAAGTCGTGAGGAAAAATATCAGGCCAAACAGGCCATCGACTCCTTCTTTGTTCGGGCGGGAGATATGCTGGCCGGTTTGTTGGTTCTTGTGGGGACAACCGTTTGGCACTTGTCTGTTTCGGGCTTTGCCTGGGTAACAGTTGGAATGGCTGCAATTTGGTTGTATGTGGCCTGGGCCATTGGCAGGCGCTATCGAAAACTTGTCTAATTCTCTCCTTCTTTTTGATTTTTAATGTTCTGAAACAATTATTTCCATTTTACCCATCCTTGGAGAAATCCTGGTCTTCGTTATGGCATGTTTGTTGCCTCCCTTTCCTTTGAAAACAGTGAGAAATCCCTAAAGGTCTCCCGTAAGGTGTCGAATATTTGCACAGATGATAAAGACAATGGAGATTTGTCGGATTACTCAAGATGTTTTATGACAGGGCTTTGAGTAGCTGGAAGGATATCGGGAATGAAAAGTGAAAACAATCCCGAAAGGTCTTTTCAGAAATGGAGTTCGTTGATGATTTCAAAAGAACGGTAAATAATCTGTCGCTATCAAATGCGGGAATTGCCTGACTTTTGGTCATTTTTAACATTCGATAATCATGAAGGATCAATTGGATGAATGCAGTCGACGTCTTGAAACTGGTGGATGAAATTTCCCAAACTCTGGTTTTAACAGACCCTAATGCCGTGGACGCTTTTGAAAAACTGCCAGAACAATTTGGCGACCTCGGAGCGGTCCTTTCAGAAATGGGCGAGGAGTTGGCAGCAGAATCTGCACGATCCGCCATTTCCATTGCTGTCAAAACCCTTTCCGGAGAAGCGGATTGGGGTGTTGGCCTGGATGTTCTGGCCCAGACCTGCAATGCATTACAGGCCTGTATTGGTGAAGATTGCTCGGCGGCAGATGCGGGCTTCCCGGCCGAACTTACAGAAGGCATGCCTGCACCGGTTGATGAACCCGTGGCTGAAGAAACCTCTTCAGAACCAGAAGAGACTGTCGCACCTGAAAGCGGCCAAAATGTTGAAGAAAGTTTGGACAATGAAGGCCTCGTGGACGACGACATCGTTGGCGAATTTCTTGGCCGCCAGGCAGATATTTTGAATGATGTAGAAGAATTGTTGTTGGGGATGGAAGATGGCGGATCCGAAGAAAGCCAATCATGGCTGCTACGTTTTTTCCATACTCTTAAAGGTGAATCTGCACTTCTGGGTATGACCGATGTTGCCGATTTATGCCACGCCACTGAAGACATGATGCAAAAGAGACCCATAGCCGATTGTGTGGATCATCTCCTGGAAGTAAAAGACTGGTTTATTTCCTATTTCAAACACTATTCCGAAGATGGTCCCCCACCAACTCCTTTGGCTGAAATTCTTGGTCAACTGGATGAAGAACCTGTTTCTTCGCCAGAAGTTGTGGCCGAATCGGAACCCCAGCCCCCTGTAATTCAAGAAGAAACCCCACCTGCGGCTAAGCCGGAGGTTGTTCCCACGGAGGCACCTGTTGTGACTTATCAAGTGGTTGATTATGTAGGCCAAAATATTCTCGAAGGAGACGTGGAGTTGCTCCAGGATTTCCTGGAAGAAGCTGTGGAACACCTGGACGCTGCCGAAGTGCATTTAATGACCATTGAATCAGATCCAATGGAAACCGAAGCCTTAAATGCTGTTTTCCGTGGCTTCCATACTATCAAAGGTCTGGCTGGGTTCATTGAACTGGATCATGTTAAAGATCTGGCCCACAAAGCAGAAAATCTTCTTGATATGGCCCGCCGTGGAGACCTTGAACTCGAGGGCCAAAACATGGACCTGGTTTTCGAATCCACGGACATGATGAAACGCCTGGTGACTGATGTTACTGATGCCATGGGCGGAGACGGTCTTTTGGTCGAAGCGATGGGCATGGCTGAATTGATGACGAATCTTTTGGCTGCTACAAGTCCAGGTGAAGCTCGTGAAGAGGTTCCGGTTGCTGCTCCAGTTGTGGAGGCCGTACCTGAACCTGTATCTGAACCAGTAGTTGAAAAAGTTGAGGCTCCGGCTGTTGAGAAACCTGCTGCAGCCAGTGGATTCATTCCTCTCGGGAATATGAAAAAGAAGAAACCAGCCCCTGAGGAAGCCAAAGCAAAAACTCCAGCCTCACCACCGCCAGCAGCTCCTGCGGCAGCCAAAACCAAGGCAAAAACTGATGAAAAGTCGGCACCCAAGCCTGGAAAAGCCAAGGCTCCGGTGAAGATGAAAGAAGCAGTTCGTGTGGATGCAGAACGGCTGGACCATCTGGTGGAAACCATTGGCGAATTGGTTATTGCCGAATCCATGGTGAGTCAGAGCAAAGAACTGAAAAACACCGCTCTTTCAGTAAAATTATCAAAAGACCTCGATCACCTGGACAAAATTTGCCGTGAATTGCAGGAAATTGGCATGAGCCTGCGAATGGTTCCCGTGCGACCTGTATTCCAGAAAATGGCCCGGCTGGTTCGAGATTTGGGTAAAAAACAAAATCGTGCCGTTGACTTCTTCATGACCGGAGAAGACACCGAGCTGGACAAAAATGTTGTCGATAAAATTGGTGATCCTCTGGTTCATATGGTTCGAAACTCAGTAGACCATGGTATTGAACCGGATTCAGCGGATCGCCTGACAGCCGGCAAGCCCGAACGTGGTCGGGTTGAATTGCGCGCCTTCCATAAGGGTGGGAACATTTGCATTGAAATTGAAGATGATGGTCGTGGGCTGGACAAGGACGCCATTCTCGAAAAAGCTATCAGTAGAGGACTTGTTCGCGATGGAGAAAACATCAGCGATCGCGACATTTTTAATATGATTTTTGAAGCCGGATTCTCCACAGCCAAGAAAGTCACCGAGGTGTCTGGCCGTGGTGTGGGTATGGATGTTGTCCGCAGAAATATTGAAGAATTACGCGGTACCGTGGACATCAGTTCAGAAAAAGGAAAAGGCTCTGTATTCAGTATCAAACTGCCTCTGACATTGGCCATCATTGAAGGCATGGTCATTATGGTGGGCGAAGAGCATTACATCATTCCCACGCTCTCGGTCGTGCGTCTGATCAGACCTCACGAGGAAGATATTACTCATGTGTTTGACAAAGGGGAAATGCTGGCTTTCGAAGGCAGTCATTTACCGTTGTTCAGGCTGGGCAATTTGTTCCAGGTCGAAGGGGCCAAGGTCGATCCTCAGGAAGCCATGGTTGTGGTTGTGGAAGAGGAAGGCAAGAAGATTGGTATTATGGCCGATCAACTGCTGGGCCAACAGAGCATCGTCATTAAAAATCTGGGTGAAACAGTTCAGGGAACAGACGGTGTTGCCGGTGGTGCCATTATGAGCGACGGCAACGTGGCCTTGATTCTTGATATTGCAGGTTTGGTCCGGGTTGCTCACAAAAGCGATACAACACGAAACCTGACCCCCGCCGCTGCTTCTCTTGACAAATCTGTAACACAGGGTGTAAGCGAAGCGGAAATTGTTTCTGCAGTGGAAGAGTGCACAAACGAAACGTGTGAAAACGAAGTTGAAGAACCGGCACCAGCCGGAATTAAATCATAACCCTGATGGGTTCATTGCAGGTTGGAGCGGCGGTGCTGCATTCATCCTGAAACCGGACGAGAGTCCGAAAGCCGGAGGTAGGAAATGGCGACAGAATCTGCTGTTGCAAGCATTGCCCAAGAAGGCAAATACCTGAGCTTTGTTCTCGGTGGCGAAGAATACGGGCTGGAAATTTTGAAAGTTCAGGAAATTAACGGGATGATGGATATCACCCGGGTTCCCAGAACACCTCACTACGTCCGTGGTGTGATCAACTTGCGTGGACGGGTTATTCCGATCATCAGCTTGCGTGATAAATTCAAAATGGCTCAGGTTGAAGACACTGAAAAAACCTGCATCATCGTGGTTCAAGTCCAATACCAGGACGATACACTGACCATGGGAATTATTGTCGATGAAGTTTCTGAAGTGCTGAACATTGCAGAAAACAGCATTGAACCACCGCCAAGTTTTGGTGGGGGTATGGAAGAGACAGACTTCATTACCGGCATGGGCAAGATGGCTGATAAAGTGGTCATACTGCTTGATATTGACATGGTTCTGGATGCTGAAGAAATGAAAGCCATTGTGGAGTCGGCTCAAGCATAATTGGGACGGGAAATGAAGCTGTTGTTCAAACAAAATAATTCGTCAAACAAGGGCAGCAATCGTAGCCTTAAAGCCGGAATGTCGGCCTCTGATTTGACGACTTTTCAGAATCTCCTGCATGACAAAACGGGGATTGTGTTGGGCGACAGCAAGCGGGCTCTTGTTGAATCAAGAGTGACGCAACGACTGCGGGCTTTGAACATGGAGTCATTTCCCGCATATCTGAATTTCCTGGCCAATGACAAGTCCGGCGATGAAATGATTCAGCTGATTGATGTGATTTCCACCAACATTACCCGGTTTTTCCGGGAGGCGGATCACTTTGATCTTCTGCAGACGGAAATGGATAAATGGGCCACCCAGGGCAAAACTCGAATGCGAATCTGGTCGGCTGCCTGTTCCACCGGTGAAGAGCCATACACAATTGCCATGAGCGTGGATGAGTTGGTGAAAAAGCACCGTCTGGATTTTAAGATTCTGGCCACCGATATCAGCACTCGGGTTCTGGCCCATGCAAAAGCAGGAGTGTACGAAGAGGATCGTTTGGCAAACATTCCGGACAACCTGAAGAATCGCTATTTCCGTCGTCAGTCGGGATCGGGTCCGACCCGATATGCGGTTTCTGAACAGCTGAAAAACATGATGATATTTCATCGGTTGAATTTCACCGTTTTTCCCTATCCCATTAAAGGGATTTTTGATGTGATCTTCTGCCGCAATGCCATGATTTATTTCGACCGGGATTTACGCACCAGAATGGTGCGGGAATTTGCCCGGCTCCTTCGGCCCGGAGGAATATTAATGATAGGGCACGCCGAAACCCTGATCGGTCTGGAAAACCAGTACCGGACAATCAAGCCGTCGGTTTACCTGCGGCTCAATGATGGAGCAAACGGTTGACACAATTACTTACAAGACCAACCCGACTGGCAGGAGTCAAAAGCAATATCACGGTCGATATCAGCGATATGAAAATATCGAAGAATCCCGAAGATGTTATTGTGACTTATTCGCTGGGTTCGTGCGTGGGGCTAACTCTTTATGATCCGATTGCCTGCATTGGGGGCATGATTCATTGCATGCTGCCCATGTCAAAAATTGACCGCGAGAAAGCCAAAATCAAACCCTTTATGTTTGTCGACACAGGTGTCGCTTCCATGCTGGGCGAGATGTACGCCATGGGGGCACAGCGCCAGAACATTATTGCAAAAGTGGCGGGGGCGGGATCGCCTCTCGGTCGGGAAGAAACTTTCCGAATTGGTCAGCGCAATTATACTATTTTGCGCAAGTTTCTTTGGAAAAATAACATCCTCATAGAGAAAGAGGATGTTGGCGGTTCAAAAGCCCGCACCCTGTACCTCTATCTGAAAGATGGCCGTACCACGGTAAAATCAGAAGGCACGGAGGTGGAGCTATGACCGAGAAAAAGACAATCCTGGCAGCGGTAAAAACCGTACCCTCATTGCCCTCAGTGGTAATCAAACTGAGAAAATATCTGAACGACCCAGATGTCAGCTTTGACGAATTAGCCAAAGTGATTCAGGTGGATCCTGGTTTGACGGCGAACATTCTACAATTGGCAAATTCAGCCTATTTTGGTTGGTCAATGACCATCAAAACCGTCAAGGAAGCCATCACCAGACTGGGAACCAATCGGGTTTTCCAAATGGTTCTATGCATGTCAGTGGCTCCGTTGGTTCGCAAGCCCATCAGGGGTTACGATACCGATGCTGACGGATTATGGGAACACTCCATTGCTGTTGCCATTTGCGCGGAACAACTGGCTCAGGCACTGGACCTAAAAGATTGGGAAGCTGCTTTTACTGCAGGGCTTCTGCATGACATGGGAAAAGTGGTCATGGGAACCTTTGTAGAGATTGACGACGAACCCATCAAGGAGATCATGCGGACCGATGATTTGAGCTTCAATGAAGCCGAACAAATGGTCATGGGCATTGATCATGCCGAAGTGGCTGGTGAATTGCTGGAAGCCTGGAACCTGCCTCCCGATGTTGTGGAAGCTGCACGCTGGCACCATCGTCCTGGTGAAAGTAAAGAGGAATACCGTCAATTGGTGGACCTGATTCACCTTGCTGATGTGTTGTGCATCAACGTGGGCTGGGGTATGGGCAGTGACGGCCTGCAGTACCGGTTAGATGAAAAAGCAAGCGATCGTCTCGGTTTACGCTCAGGAATGGCCGAAGACGTCATTTTAAAAGTACTGATGGGAATGGAAGAAATGAAAGACATGTTCAAGCCCAGTAAGGAAGGAAAGCCTCATGGCGTTTAATGTTCTACTCGTTGACGATTCGGCTACGGTCCGAGCAGTCATCAGCAAAGCTTTGAAGCTTGCTGGCGTTGATATTAACGAACTTCATCAGGCTGGTCATGGTCAAGAGGCTATGGAGGTTCTGGAAAGTCAGTGGATTGATCTGATTTTCTGTGACATCAGTATGCCAGTAATGGATGGAGAGGAATTTGTCTCCGCCATGAATGAAAATGGAATGATTGATACCATTCCGGTGGTGATTGTTTCTTCCGCTGGCAGTGAGCCAAGAGTGGCCCGCCTCAAAGAAAAAGGTGTGCGCGACTACATTCAGAAGCCATTCACACCCGAACGAATCCGCGAAGTCGTGGATCAGGTCATGGGAGTTACCCAGGATGCAAACTAGTGTACAGGATCAACTCTGCCGTACTTTCAATGGAATCGTTGAAAAACTGACTTTCATGTTTGGTGAAGTTGCTACCAAAGAAGAGATCGATTCACCCGGTACTTTGTTCACATTGGCCAGCATGAAATTTGCCGGCGACATGGCGGGCGAACTTTCAGTGGCCGTGCCATCCGAAATTACCGCGGAAATTGCCGCTAATATTTTGGGCCTGGAGCCTGAAGATATTGAGTCTGAAACAATGATGAACGATGCCCTGGCGGAAATGCTGAACGTTGTTTGCGGGCATGTGATCATGGACATGAAGGGGACCGATGCTAATTTCAAATTAGCTTCTCCTGAAACGACTTATGTTGATGATGAAAAGTACAGGGAGATGATGGCTTCCGATGATTACGCAGGACTTATGTTGGATGACAACCCAGTATTCCTGGGTCTGAAACTGGAGAGCTGACATGAGTGATATTCGGGTATTAATTGTGGACGATTCACCAACCGTGCAGCGAGTCTTTAAAAAAGGCCTGTCGCGTGCCAAGGGAATAACGGTTGTCGGAGTGGCTCCGGATCCTTTTGTAGCCCGGGACATGATTGTCAAAGATCCTCCGGATGTTCTTTGTCTGGACATCGAAATGCCGCGAATGGATGGATTGACATTTCTGCGAAAGTTGATGAAGCACTTTCCAATGCCTGTGGTAGTGGTCTCAACCCTTACGAAAGAGGGCGGTGCCAAGGCCATGGAAGCGTTGGAATGCGGGGCTGTAGAGGTTGTCGAAAAAAACATGGGCGAAGATAGAATCAATGACCTGATGCTTGAAGTGGTCAGTAAAGTTCGTTCCGCTGCTTCAGCAACGGTCGTCCGAAAAGCAATCGGGGCTCATAAAGCAGCCACCCGGGCCACCGGTTCCAAAGTAATAAAAACGGCCAACGCTTCCTCTGAAGACCGAGTCGTGGCCATTGGCGCAAGCACCGGTGGAACTGAGGCTTTGTCCACGATTTTTGAACGCCTTCCGGCAGATACTCCAGGTACCCTTGTTGTGCAACATATGCCCCCTGGGTTTACAGCTCAGATGGCTGAACGCCTAAATAGTAAATCTGCAATGACAGTTAAAGAGGCTCAGGGCGGAGAGCTCCTGGTGCCAGGGTTGGCCTTGATTGCACCGGGTGACCATCACATTATTCTAAAAAAATCTGGCAGCCAGTATCTGGTTGAATTGCGCAGTGGTCCAAGGGTAAGCCGGCACAAACCATCTGTCGATGTTCTTTTCAGTACAGTGGCAGAAGCCGCTGGTGACAAAGCTGTGGGAGTGATTTTGACGGGAATGGGTCGCGATGGTTCCCTGGGCATGAAAAAGATGCACGACAAAGGCGCTTTCACTATTGGTCAGAATGAAGAGTCTTGTGTGGTATACGGAATGCCGCGGGAAGCTTTTGAAATTGGAGCCGTGGATCAGGTGACACCCCTGAACCTGGTGCCCGAAAAAATATGCAAAGCCGTTTCGACGGTAAAGGTTTGATACCGGCCCCTTCGGGGGCCTTTTTTATACCCCACCACCATCTGTAAACCACCACAAATACCAGGACCCCATGGACCGATACGGTACCCACTTTTCAGCTATCTCTTCTAATTGGGCAACGGTGGCTTTTTCATTCAGCCGGTATGCTTTGGCTGCGCCGATTAGCAGCCCCAGGTCTCCGGTGGGAAGAACATCGAGTCGGTCCAGGTGGAAAATCAGGTGCATTTGAGCCGACCAGCGACCAATTCCCTTAACTTTGGTCAATTCTTCGATTACAGCCTCATCGGGCAAATTCTTAAGGCGGGAGAGTTTAAGAGTTCCGTCCTGAATGTGTGTCGCGAGGTTGCGTACGTAACTTACCTTTTGGTTGGAAAGTCCAACCGATCGCAGGTCTTCAGGAGGCATGTTCAAAATCTCCACTGGGGTGGGATAGCCCTTTCCTGAAGTCAGGCCCCTGACTCGTTTGCAAATGGTAATGCCAGCTTTAATGGAAAGTTGTTGGTGAACAATGGCAGTAATCAGGGCATCCCAGGCCGGTTCTCTTTTGTCGGGCAGGGCTCGATAAGGGCCAGCATTTTTGATGATTTTTCTCATGACCGGGTCCACTTTACTCAAATGTTCCATGCCGGCCGCATATTTTGTGTTGGCAACATATCCTTCATCAAAAAGCATTCGGGATTTCAGGTCGATACCGCCTTCGGTGGAAAACCCGGTCATGGATCCATCTTTTCCCAGACAACGATGGCAGGGAATAATGAGGGGAATTGGGTTGGCTCCCATAATTCCTCCCACGGCCCGGGCGGCTTTGGGGTTGCCGCTGCGTGCCGCCAACTCACCGTAAGTTACCACTTTTGAAGGGGGAATCTTGCGCAATTGTTTTAAGACCGTTACCGAAAACTCCCCTTTGGAAGGGTAGACTACCGGTACATCGAGAAAGCCTTCACACTTCCCTTTGAGGTGGGCTTTAATGCGCTTTATAAGCTGGGCAACATCGCCGCGGGGGCGTTGAACCAAGGGAAAATCAGGGCAGGCTTTGTTAATGGCGAGTCGAGTTTTTTCTTCATCCAGGCCAAGAATGAGTCTTTTGACGCCTTGGGGGGTCCAGGCCAGGGCTACCGGGCCGTAGCGGGTTGGGAAAACGGTTTGGCCGTGGTTGTCGAATTTTAACATGAAGGTGCCTTTCGGGCCCGGGAGGGTTATACTGCCGCAAGAAGAGTACAACAAACTTCACTTTTGGGAAAGCGGCCATGAACTCAGACCTGACCATTCGCAAAGCAATAACCGAAGAAGATATTCTGAAGGTGATGGTCGTGCGCGGCATTGTCTTCATCGAAGAACAGGATGTGGACTGGGAGGGCGAGATTGATGAATTCGAAACCCAAAGCATTCATTTCCTTGGTCAGTGCGCTGGGCAACCTGTAGCGGCTGGACGATTGCGGATTTTAGAATCGGGTGAGGCCAAACTGGAACGTATTGCGGTGCGCCAACGCTGGCGGGGCAAGGGTTTTGCCCGACAAATGATGCAAGCACTGTTGGATGAAACCAGACCGCTGGGGGTTGTGAAGTTGAAACTTCACGCCCAGGTTTATTTAGAAGATTTTTACGCGTCCTTTGGTTTTCAGCGCCAAGGTGGTATTTTCCGGGAATGCGAAATCGATCACATTTTGATGACACGTGAGGATGGATAATGAGCAACCCAGGGCATGATGGTGGTTCCCGAGGCGGATCCGGTGGCAGAAATGGTGGCGGAAGTCGTGGTCCCGGCGGTAGAGGTGGCAAACCCGGGGGACGTCCCGGGGGCAAAGGCGGTGATCGGCCTAATCGTTCAGACCGTCCGGATCGCCCCGGTCGCTCTGGCCGTCCCGGCAATCCAGGTCGTCCCAGTCGTCACACATCAGGCAAACCTTCGGGTCGTCCTCCGAGACGACCGGACGATGCTCCCCGTCCAGCTAAACGAGATCGTTACACTACCCAGATCGACCGGGTGGAACCTCTCTATCTGAAAACCAATACCTACTTCGCACAAATTGCCGGTGGGCTGGAAGAACTGGGTGCCAAAGAACTGGCCAGCCTGGGTGCCACCGACATCAACATTATTAACCGGGGTATGGATTTTAAAGCAGACCGGGAAACTCTTTATCGGATTAATTACCGGTCAAGACTGATCACCAGAGTTTTGGCTCCCGTACATAAATTTCGTGCGGAAAATCCGGAAGCTTTATACCTGGAAACCAAACGCATCGACTGGACCAATATTTTTCGGCTGGACCAGACTTTTGCCGTCTTTGCAAACCTGAGCCACAGCAACATTGACCACAGTCACTTTGCTTCTCTGAAAGTAAAAGACGCGGTGGCCGACATGTTCCGCAAGCGCTATCGCCAGGCTCGTCCCAATGTTGATTCTGATGATCCCGACTTGTGGATTGCTCTGCACATGTACGACAACGAAGCCACTTTGAGCATCGATTGTTCGGGCGGATCGTTGCACAAACGCGGTTATCGGCAGCAGGCTGTAGATGCGCCCATCCAGGAAACACTGGCTGCAGCAATCATTGAAATTTCCGGTTGGGACGGGAAACAAAAACTTTACGACCCAATGTGTGGCAGTGGAACTTTGCTGAGTGAAGCCTGGATAAAAGCCGGCAACATTCCGGCCCAGACTTTGCGCCGAAAATTCGGTTTTATGATGCTGCCGGACTACGACCGTCGTGTGTGGGTAAAAGTGAAGTTCGAAGAAGAAAACAAAATCAAGTTGGTGCGCGGTGGATTAATTCGGGGCAGCGACGTGGACCCCAAAGCTGTGAAGATGACCCGTGGCAACAATGCCCGGTTGCCGGGGGGCGATGAGCTCATCGTCAAGACCAAGGATTTCCGGGATCTTCCGGATATGGAAAACCACCTCATTGTGTGCAACCCACCTTATGGAGTGCGCCTGATGAAAGACGAGGACATGGCGTCCTTTTACGGTCAATTTGGCGATTTCCTGAAGCAAAAGTGCAAAGGCAGTCAGGCCTTCATTTATTTTGGAGACCGGGAACTGGTGGGAACTGTTGGGCTGAAGGCATCTATGAAAATGCCCATTCGCAATGGTGGGCTGGACGGGCGGCTGGTCTGGTATGAGCTGTATTAGAAGCGGACTATTGGGCTTGGTACTGATCGTTTGGGGCAGCACTGTAGCTCAGGCTGGACACAATGAAGAACCGGGTGTGCAGCCGTCCAGGCAAACCAGGACCGTGGAGGTCCGGCTACTTGAAATGTCCGGGCCTTTGACCGAAGCCAGGGCTGAGGTTTCTGGCCTGACCTGGAGAGACAATGACCTGATCGTTCTTCCCCAGAATCCTGAACTTTTTGCCCACGACGATATGCTGGGCTTTTTTGTCATTTCAAAATCTGAAATTCTGTCCCGCCTTTCGGCTGAAAATCCTTCAGCCCTTAAACCGAAAACAGTTCTTTGCCAGGCCACGGGCATGAGGCGAATCATCAGCGGGTTTGATGGTCTTGAAGCCATGGGCATTATGCAAGACCGGGTGTACATGACCGTAGAGGCCAAGGAAGATACAGTAATGGCCGGGTACCTGATTTGTGGTCACTACAACATGAGGGACAATCAGGTGACCATGGACATGACCCGCTTGACCAGTATTCCCATGGGTGTGAATATTCCCAATGTGGCGGAAGAAAGCATGATCATTGACGGGGAGCAGGTCATTACTTTCAGTGAGGCAAATGGAAAAAACATCACGGACAAACCCCTGGCCAAGGTTTTCGACAAGAGTATTAACTTTATTGGAACTATTCCTTTTCCCAATATCGAATACCGGGTGACCGATGCCACTGGCCTGGATGCTAAAAAACGCTTCTGGGTGATTAATTATTTCTATCCCGGAGAGCGGGAAAAACTGAAACCAGCGGCAGACCCGGAAATGGAAAAGTTTGGCATTCCCGGCGACTGGGTTGAGGGTGGATGTGTGGAACGCCTTCTGGAATTGGAATTAACCGATGATCGAAGAATCGTACGGACTGAAACCCCTCCCATTTATTTGGAATTGAGAAAAGACGGCCGCTGTCGAAATTGGGAAGCGGTGGTGCGCCTGGATGATCAGGGGTTTTTGTTGATGACTGACAAATATCCCGGGACGCTTTTTGCTTTTGTGGCCAATCCTTATCAACACTAAAGAATATGACGGTTTCTGCCGATAACAGGAGTCCAATCATCAAGGACCCTGTATTCAGGAGGAAGATCGTGATTTGTCCGGCATGCGAAAACAATATGACACTGAAAAAAGTTATGGATATTGAAGTGGATGTGTGTGAGGGAGGCTGTGGTGGAATCTGGTTCGATGGTCACGAACTGAAAAAAGTCGACGAGGCGCACGAGGCCGCTGGACAGCATTTGCTGGAAGTGGCTTACGATCCGGAAGTGGATGTCGATGAATCTCAGCGCCGTGAATGCCCCAGGTGCGACTCCATGATCATGATGCGCCATTTTTCGAGCATCAAGCGCGAAGTTGAAGTGGATGAATGTCCGGGCTGTGCCGGCTTTTTCCTGGACCGGGGCGAGCTGAACAATCTGCGCAACCAATACCAAACTGAAGAAGATCGCAAAGAAGCCGCCATTAATATGTTTGGCGAAATGTTTGACGAAGATATGGATGATATACAGGACGCCAGCTGGCAGCAGGTTGCAGCCAGTAAACGTTTGATTCACATGTTCCGTTTTTTTCTGCCCAGTTATTACTTAAAGGGCAAGCAAAAATGGGGAGCTTATTAATAATTATTCTGAATAATAAATCGAAACCCGACTGCTTCGGCGGTCGGGTTTTTTTTAATAAAATCGGCCCTGAGGTTGCGGGTTCGTCTTCTTGCTCTTAACCTGACTCCAATATCAAACATTGCCCAACACCAACACATGGGGAACATAGTGTACGCCGATTGTTTTAATAGCCAAAACCCTGAGCCGGAAAGCCATAACGAGTCGGCTGGCAGTGATTCCAATTCGAGTCAATTTGCAATGGAAGACCTGACCGACCTTACCAGTAAAAATGGTAATGATCTGGTTCGACCCTGCGACGTCAAAGGGGTCATGCATTGTCATAGCAGGTATTGTGACGGTGCTCATCCACTTATTTCCATGGTTGAAACCGCCCACCAGATTGGCCTGGAATATCTGGGCATTAGCGACCATTTCAAAACCGATGCTCATGAAGATGGTATGGATTTGGCCGCGGCCAAAGTTCAACGTCATGAAGTGGAATTGTTGCGGGAAAAATATCCCAATTTCGATATTTTCCAGGGTGTGGAGCTGGATGCAAATCCAGATGGAAGTCTGCCTGTGGACGACGCGACTCTAATGCTTTTTGACTATGTCATTGTTTCTTTTCCAAAAAATGACGGTTTCGATTCCGAGGCATTTACCCAGCAGGTCGTAAAAGTGGCTGCTCATCCGCTGGTCACTATTCTGGGCCGGCCGGTGGGCGATTTAATTCTCAATAAAAACGGTGGAAGCCTGGATATGAGAAGAGTTCTTGAAGCTGCGGCAGAAGGCCAGACGGCGGTGGAAGTCAACGCCAATCCGGATACGGAAAGCCTGCAATGGGAATTCTGTCAGATGGCTCAGGAGCTGGGCGTATATATTTCCATCAGTCCCAATGCGCACCGGGCGGCTCGCCTGGTTGACTTCCGGCACGGTACGGAACAGGCTTACGAGGCAGGCCTTCGCTGCTCGTCAATTTTGAATACCTTGCCGGCAAAAGAGTTGAAAGTTTATCTGGGGCGCAACACCGGGCTGTAATGTTTAATCTAGACCGGTTGCTTGGCCTGACTCCACTTGGATAACATGTCAGCGAGCATCGTCTTGTTGATGGGCTTGCTCAGGAAATCATTCATTCCGGCCTCGTAACAAGTGCGCTTGTCGCCGCTGAGGGCATTGGCAGTCATGGCTATAATGGTTGTGGAGGCGCGGCCCTTATCTTCAAGAGCACGAATGGCACGGGTGGCTTCGTAGCCATCCATGTTTGGCATTTGACAATCCATGAAAATAATATCGTAATCATTCTCGCTGACTTTGGCCACAGCTTCGATCCCGTCGTTGGCCACTTCGACCTGGCAACCAAGCAGGTTGAACATTCCAAGGGCCACCTTTTGATTGAACGGGTTGTCTTCGGCTACGAGAATTTGTGGTCCGTCAATTTTCTTATCCAGTTTTTCTTCGGTATGCTTTGGTTCTTTTGGCAGTGAGGCCTCAGCGCCGGTGACATAAGGCCGATTTTCCAATACTGCTTCCAGCTGGTGAGGCCGAACTGGTTTTGGCAGGGTGGCACTGAATCCGCGGTGCGATAGTTCCTGTTTCGGAATGGTTCCGGAAAGAGCTGTCAGCATAATAAGTTTTGCGGGTTCACCTGATGATTGATTCTTCAGATAATCTCTTATTACCGGGGCATCGTTATTAACCAGATCCTGATCCAGAAGGATGTGCGACCAGGCAGATCCCGGAGGGCCAGGCATTAAGTCGATTGCGTCGTTACAGCCGAAGGCGACACTGCATCGATATCCCAAACTGCGAACTTGTTCGGCAAGGACTTCTCCACTGAGTTCATGCTCAGTAATAACCAAGATACACTCATCTTTTTCTTCCAGGGTATTGGCCTTGTTTTGGCTTTCTTCAACAACCTGAAGAGGCAGAGCGAAGGAGAAAACAGTGCCTTTGCCGAGTGTGCTTTCAGCAGTGATTTTTCCGCCCATCTGAGTGACAAGGTGCTGACTGATGGGCAGTCCCAAACCGGTGCCCCCAAAACGTCGTGTGGTGCTGGCGTCGGCCTGGGTGAATTTCTCGAAAATTGCTTTTAGTTTTTTAGGGTCAATACCAATACCGGTATCGGTAATCTGGAATTTCAGGTTGACTTGTTTTTCGTTGCCGCCAATAGGTTCCACGTTAAGGTAAATGTGCCCTTCGGCGGTAAACTTGGCAGCGTTGTTAAGCAGGTTAGTCAGGACCTGTCGCAATCGATTTGGATCGCAGACAACTTTGTCTGGAGCGCCCGGAGCAATGCGGGCCACCACTTGCACCCCTTTGGCCTGGGTGGTGAAAGCAATCAGACCGGTGACCTCTTCCACCAGCGAACGAAGGTTCATTTCAATGGGATCGAGTTCCAGCTGTCCCGCTTCAATTTTAGACAAATCAAGAATGTCGTTAATGAGAGCCAACAGGGCCGAACCCGACTGGGAAATCATGTCCAGGTACTGGCATTGCTGGTCTGTGGGATTCATTTCCATAAGCAGGTCGCTAATACCAATAACACAGTTCATGGGCGTGCGGATTTCGTGGCTCATGTTGGCAAGGAATTCACTCTTGGCCCGGCTGCTGGCCTGGGCTTCCTGCATGGCGTCGAGCAGGCTTCTTTCGGCTTCAAGTTTGGACCAGACGGTCATGAACATATCGGCCACATAACGAACCAGATTGGTGGTTTCCTGGTTCCATCCCTGGCCTTCGATACAGTCAATTCCCAGGAAACCCATGACTTCATTGTTTTGCATGATGGGCATGGCCAGGAAAGACGTTTCTTCAGGTATGTTCCATTGATTTAGAAACCGTTGAGCCGATTCAGGAAGATCGGAAAGATGGTCCACGGCTACGGGCATGTTCAGGGCGAACCAGTGGGTCATCCATTCCATGCCAATGTGGTTCAGGGAGATAGGCAATTTCGTGTTTTTGTCTTGCCCGGCCCGAAGCCATGAAAACAGAAGCCGGGCATCTTGATTGGGCTGGCAAAAGCGGTAAATAAAACAACGATCGGCCTCAATATAAAAGCCAAGGTGTTGCAGGATGCGGTCCATGGTGTCCTGCAGGTTTTCGCTGTTGGTGTGAACAAACGCCTGTACAATGGCGGTGCTGGCCTGTTCATATTTCAGACGCTCGGAAAGAGCCTGTTCTGCATTTTTTTGACGACTGATGTCGATGGTCACACCCAGAACCTGAGCCTTTTCGTAACGCGAGGCAGACAGAAGTTTTTTGGTGGCATTGATCCAGACAGTTTTTCCTTCGGAATTTGTGGTTGTGGTTTCCGGCAATTCCATTCTGCGGCCATTTTTTAGCAGAGTTTTGTCTTCGTCCAACCACATCCGACATTGCTCCTGGTTCGGATGGATGTCCTGCAGTAACTGACCCTCAACCTGATCAACCGGCAGATCGTAAAAATCTGCCACCGATTTATTAACGAGGGTGAAGCGGCCATCTTTGTCCCGGGCAAAAATGAAATGGGGAATAGTATCAATTACCGACCGCAGGAATTGTTTTTCCTGATTCAAGCCCAGCCCGTGAAAGGTACTAATGGTATCGATACCCAGGCCAATTGTTGGCAGCAACCAGGCCACCCATTTTAAGGTTGTTGCGGCATGAAATGCCTGTTCGCCGGGAATGTGAGATGCAAAAACCAAATAAAGCTGGCCGGCAAATAAAGGAATGAGAGCGGCTCTGGTGAATTGTCCAAGCAGTGTGGCCGGCCGTTGTTTCAAAGAAAGGCTAAGGATGGTTCCGATGACGAAGTAAGTGCTCATTGTTAGGATGTGCAACAAGTTTGGGGATAAATGCTGTAAGGAACTTCCACTGGAAGTGACCCACCAGGTGCCGATGCCCAGAACCGAAGCACAGATGAGCAGACTCTTGCGGGCCCCAATGGGTTTCAATATTTTGGAAAAATAAAGTGCAAGGGGTCCTGTCAAAAGAATAAGAGCCGAACCCATTCGGCTGGGAATAATGGAATGGGGTATTGCCTGGGTGGCTAAGGTTGAGGGGTTGATTGGAAATATATGGATGGCATCGACCAAACCGGCAATAACCATGGTGGTGCCCAGCATTGATACAAAGGGACTGTATCTGAGTCGATTATGCAGGACGCTGAAAACACTGATGAGGATTATTAATGCCAGGGCGTTGGTATCCAACTGGATAGAAAAATTTGGTGATAACCAGGAAGCAAATTGAGACCCGGACTGGGATGAGGCGGCGGCCCCAAAACGGAACCCGGCATGGATCAGCAATAAAGGAATCAGAGAAATTCCCGTAACAGCAAATAGAACGCGCATTTTCCAATGGGTTTTTAAATGATCTGGATTCACGGTTTATCCCGGTTGTTAGTTAATTATTTTGTCTTTTGCGGGCGAGCATTTGACTGGTTATTTATCGTCTTCGTCATTGATAACTTGAGTAAAATTTGAAGGTTGGGGCAATTGTATACCTGCGGAGACAAATCATGAGTTTGTGTCGTTTGGTGATGACGGCCCTTGTACAGGTAAAATAGTGGGAAACAGGTAGGAATTGCCCTGTTAAGCCGGTTTTGTGGACATTTTGAAAGATTCTTCATTCTGGTTTGTAAATTGCGGTATCTGGAGTGCAGATCGTTAGCCAAAAGCGCTGGTGAACGCAGTAAAGCCGGAATTGACCCAAAATCTTTTTGCAAGCCATGGAATGCGGGGGTTGGAAGCAAATGCTGTCGTTGCTGAGGGCGGGATGATGGATCTGCCCCTGGATTGTTGGTTTTGGTTTTGACCAACAATCCGGGGTGGGGTGTTGTTGGGAAGGCGATTCCGGGTCTAAATGGGCCAGGAGAGGGAAATATGGGAAAAATGGGCGGGAAAATGGGGTGGTTGGCTTGACGAGGTTGGAAATAGGGTATATATTGCTTTCTCGCTCAAGAAGAGATGGCTCGTGCCGATATGGTGTGGGTGCTGGTTGAGCACGAAAATTTTATTAGGTTCCTCGGTGGCTCAATGGTAGAGCATGCGGCTGTTAACCGCAGTGTTGTAGGTTCAAGTCCTACCCGAGGAGCCAATTTTTTTGGTGGGAACTTTTGGCAGGCAAATTTGCCTGTCTTTTTTTGTGCCTATAACCCGTTGGAATAAAATGGTTAGCTGGGTTTGGCTTTTTAAGTACCGGTTTTCTTAGAATTTTTTACTTAACACAACTATTAGAAATTACCTGGAAATCTCTCTCTGAGTCTTGAATTCTGTGCCAGAATGAGTTTTTGGTTAACAGCGGTCAGGACCTATTGTTGCAATATCTGGGCTGTCCTCTAGAAATGCTAAGTCGTTAGTTTTCAATGCGGACGGATTAAATGGTATGGACAGTCGCCAGAGACCGACCCTGTTGTGTCGCGGTTAACACCCCCCACTTGACCTGGGCCTTCTGGCCGCGTATCTTTGTCCGCACATGATTATTGTATTCTAGGCATCCGCACGTCCCGACCTTGATCGGGTTTGCGCTCTCCAGGGAGCGTCCTTTCGCGTGCCGTTGCTCATCCCCGTGACATGAAATCGATTCTAGAAACGTGCCGCGAGCATGGTGACTCTCCGTGTCTCCATGCCGGCCTACTTTTTCAACGGGAGAGAACCCACCATGAACCACGACAAGATGATGAACGCCATTCACGAGATCTTCGACCCCGCGCTGCCGCGCCTGGCCCCCGGAGATGACGCTGTCACCCGCCACGCCCTGGACCTGCTCTTCAACGGCGGCCTGGGGCGCCTGTCCAGCGACTTTCGCGTGCTGGACGTGGGCTGCGGCAACGGCTCCCAGACCCTGTGCCTGGCTCGGGAACTGGGTTGCCGGGTGACGGCGCTGGACAACCACCAGCCCTACCTGGACGAACTGCAACGACGCGCCCAGGCAGAGGAGCTGAGTCACCTGATTCAGCCCCTCTGCGCCGACATGAACACCTTGGGCGACGGCGAGGGTGAGTATGACCTGGTCTGGGCCGAGGGCTCGGCCTTCGTCATGGGCATTTCCCAGGCCTTGCGCGCCTGGCGGACGCAGCTGGTCCCCGGTGGCGCCCTGGGCTTCACCGACCTGGTTTGGCTGCAGGACGAGGCACCCGCCGCGTGCCGCGACTTCTTCGCGGGCATCTGCCCGGACATGCCACACGCCAACGCGGTGAAGCAGACCGTGGCCGACTGCGGGTACGAGCTGGTGGATACCTTCACCCTGCCCGGACACGCCTGGTGGAAGAACTTCTACATGCACCTGAAGGAACGCCTGGTGGGGTTCCAGCCGGCCGAAGACTGCGAAGAGTCGCGCGCCATACTGGAGATGGCCCACGGCGAGATAGAAAACTACCGCAAGCACTCGGACTGGTTCGGCTACGTCTTCTACCTGATGCGCAGGGCGGACTGATCGAGTCGTCATCTTCAATAGAAGCGCCGGGACCTGCGGTGGTCCCGGCGCTTCCTTCAATCATTTCGCCCACAGAATATGTTTCCTGAAAATGCCGTCCCGGTCGGCACCCATTTTCCCCGAATGTTCCATCGGGCCTTCCTTGAATTATCACTGTCAAACCGGGTGTCCCTACCATTTAATCCATCCGAGCCCCAAGCGGCATAATAGCGGCAATTTCCGAAATCAAATCTTCTCAGAAAAAAGTTCGAATTACGTCCCACGTGGGGAGAGTGCTATAACCCGACTCGTCGATCAAAGGCAGTCTTGAAGAAAATGAAGAACTGCCCCAAGCTACCGAGTTGAAGGTCTTCAGGTCTTTAGCTCAGTAACGAGGAGGCAGTCCCCATGTCTATTAAAACGAACCGGTACGGCCCCATCAAGTCAGATATCGTGGTTGTCGGGATCGATGTCGCGAAGGACTTCGTCGATGTGTGTGTGGGTCCCGAGGGCCGGAGCGGACGCTACGCCTGCACAGCTCGAGGGCTCGGGCGGTTGGTGCGTCGCCTGAAGCGCGTACAGCCGACGCGCGTTGTGCTGGAAGCCACGGGAGGTCTGGAACGGGAACTCGTGCGGAGACTCGATGATGCGGC
>JAAEOA010000169.1 GCA_024223715.1 bacterium
AACCCAACATCTCACGACGAGGGCTGACGACAGCCATGCCCTAGCTGTCACTGCGCCCCCGGCGGCGCTCTCAAGTTTGCAAGGGAGTCGCAGGAGGTCAAACCCTGGTAAGGTCCTTCGCGTTGCATCGAATTAAACCACATACTCCACCGCTTGTGCGGGCCCCCGTCAATTTCTTTGAGTTTCAACCTTGCGATCGTACTCCCCAGGCGGGGCACTTAATGCGTTAACTGCGGCACGGAAGGGGTCGATCCTCCCACACCTAGTGCCCATCGTTTACGGCCAGGACTACCGGGGTATCTAATCCCGTTTGATACCCATGCTTTCGTTCCTCAGCGTCAGTACCGTCCCAGGTGGCCGCCTTCGCCACTGGTGTTCCTCCAGATATTTACGCATTTCACCGCTACACCTGGAATTCCACTTACCTCTTCTGGACTCAAGCCTGGCAGTTTCAGGGGCAGTTTGACGGTTGAGCCGTCATATTTCACCCCTGACTTAACAGGCCGCCTGCGCACCCTTTATACCCAGTGAATCCGAACAACGCTTGCACCCTCCGTATTACCGCGGCTGCTGGCACGGAGTTAGCCGGTGCTTCCTCTGATGGTACCGTCAAACAACACGGGTATTAACCGCATTGCTTTCTTCCCAATCTGACAGAGCTTTACAATCCATAGGACCTTCTTCGCTCACGCGGCGTCGCACCGTCAGGCTTTCGCCCATTGCGGATGCTTCTCGACTGCTGCCTCCCGTAGGAGTCTGGGCCGTATCTCAGTCCCAGTGTGGCCGGACACCCTCTCAGGCCGGCTACCCATCGTCGCCTTGGTAGGCCATTACCCCACCAACTAGCTAATGGGAGGCGGAACCATCCTTCAACGACAGCTCCCCGAAGGGACGCCATCTTTCATCTTTTGACCATGCGGTCAAAAGGTCGTATGCGGTATTAGCAGTTCGTTAGAACTGTTATCCCCCATTGAAGGGCAGGTTTTCCACCCGTTACTCACCCGTTCGCCACTGTACTTGCTCTCCGAAGAGAACGTTCTCGTTCGACTTGCATGCCTAATCCACGCCGCCAGTGTTCGTTCTGAGCCAGGATCAAACTCTCCGTTGTTAATATTAAATTAACAGGAAATTTCCTGTTTCTATCGCTTAAGACATCTCCAAAAATTATCCGGTTCCAAAAGACACAAGGTCTCTCGGCCCCCTCAAATTTCCGTGATGAACTCGGAATTTCTTAAAGGCTCTCGCACGCTATTCTGTTGTCAAAGATCTGAACCAAACAGCCGCTGCCGTTGGTCCCCTTAATCAGGGGCAAGTAAAGTACTCAAAGTTTTCTGAAGTGTCAACGTTTAAATTGAACTTTTTTCAAACTTTGAGTCGATTCGAAATTTCTCATTTTCTTTCGCAGCTTGTTGTTAAAACTCGTTGCGTGAATTGGAGATTTTGAATCGGCCGCCCGGCGAACTGTGTATCGTTCACTTGGGCAACGGAGACGCAAACTATATCCCCATCACCCAACTGTCAAAAAGAAAAACCAATTTCTTTCAAAATAATTTAAAACAACCGTTCTACCCGGGCTGGCGGCTATATTCGGGTATTTCCTGCTCCCCCTTTAGGCCTTAATAGCCCTGCGGAGCTATTGTTTTCCCCTGCTCACTTTGCAAACAACCCGCTTTCCACTCCTGGAGACATGGCTTGAGTGCAAGAAAATCAGAATTTCACCCTCATTGTGGCCAGCTGGACACAAAACGACAGTGTCCAAAGAGCCACAATCCTGAAAAAAGTGCCCTTCTTTAGCAGCCCTGCACTTTATTTATTTATAAAGACTGGGCCCTTCCCTTGCATTTCTTAACTGGAAACTGGATAACTTTGGCAGTCCGAGGTTATATTACCAGTGTCCGGTAGACTAAATCAGTACTTTTCAGAAAACCGGAAACCTTGTTCGAAATAATCACCGGCCAGGAGGAGCCATGCGCCGTTTCTTTCAACTCACCATCCCCATGTGGTTTGTTCGCACCTTTATGATCCTGATACTTCTATGTGTTGCAGGTGGTCTGGGTGTCACTATATATGGAGTAAATTCATTATCACAGGATTTGCCCAGCCTCGAATCACTGCAAAGCATTGATTCCCCGGTCAAAACCATCATTTTTGCCGCCAATGGCGATACCCTGAGGGAATTTTATACAGAAAACCGGACCCTGGTTCCATTGAACAGAATTCCCAAGCGTCTAAAAGAA
Organism: bacterium; assembly: GCA_024223715.1. GTDB lineage: Bacteria > Krumholzibacteriota > Krumholzibacteriia > LZORAL124-64-63 > LZORAL124-64-63 > LZORAL124-64-63. Next base: position 2,238 of record JAAEOA010000169.1, read on the forward strand.
GCGGTCATTTCCGTTGAAGACCGGCGCTTTCACTCTCATTATGGTATCGACCTTAGACGTTTGGTGGGCGTGGTCTGGTACAACATTGTCCGGGGCGACCGCCATGGAGCCAGCACCTTAACTCAGCAGCTGGCCCGAAATCTCTTCCTTACACCTGAAAAACGCATCAAGCGAAAGCTAAAAGAAATGATTCTCGCAGTGCAAATCGAACAGATTTACACCAAAGACGAGATTCTGGCCATGTACCTCAATGAAATTTACCTGGGAAAAGGCGCCTACGGAGTCCAGGCCGCTTCTCACACTTTCTTTGGAAAGAATGTCTGGGACCTGACCGATGCCGAAGCAACAATGATGGCGGGAATGATTCAGCTTCCCGAGCGCTACTCCCCTTTCAAGCATTTGGACCGAGCCTACAAACGACGCGCAACTGTTCTGGAAACCATGATTGCTGCCGGACACCTGACCCGAGCCGAAGCCCAAACCATTGGCTCGACCGAGGTCCACCCAAAAACCAAAGACTCCGAAGATTTGGTAAGTGAAGGATTTGCCGGATATTTTGTGGAAGAAGTCCGCAAAGTGCTGGAAAATGAATACGGTGCCACCCAGTTATACAAAGAAGGCCTGAAGGTATACACCACCCTGGTGCCCCGCTATCAGACCTGGATGGAAGAAGCCCTCGAGACTCACCTTCGCACCGAAGAAACCGCCCGGGAATACGAAATGACCCGAGCCATGTACGATTCTCTGGCCGTTGTTGGTGAAACCCCTGAAACCATGGACTACCTTCAAGGAGCAGCCCTGCTGCAGGATGTGCGCACCGGCGCTCTTTTGGGCATGGTCGGCGGCCGTTCCTTCAAAGACTACAAATGGAACCTGGCCACTCAGAGCCTTCGTCAACCTGGATCCATCTTCAAACCCTTCATTTATTTGACTGCCCTTCAACAGGGATACACGTCCTGCTCCATATTGATGGACACTCCGTTTGTTTTGGATACCGGAGTCAGTCTCTGGCGCCCCAAGAACTTCTCAGGACGCTTTCGCGGCCCTATGACCCTCCGATTTGCCCTGACCCGATCAGTGAACACACCAACAGCCAAGCTCTATCTTGACTATGGCTTAGCGCCAGTACTTGAGAATATAGGCAAACTTGGTTTCACCACAGAGTTGCCCCGGGTTCCTGCACTGTTTCTAGGTTCTGGAGAAGTGACCTTGCGAGAAGTGGTGGCTGCTTACAGCACCTTTGCCAACCACGGAGTTTACACTGATCAGCACCTGATCACCCGGGTGGAAAGATCAGATGGTGAAATCCTTTTTGAAGTGCGTATCAAACAACGGGATGCCCTGGATCCTGCCGAAGCCTACATGATGACCAATTTGCTGCGGACTACCATTCTGGAAGGTACCGCCCGAGGTGCCTCGTGGCGGGGGTTCAAAAAAACCGGCTCCGGCAAGACTGGCACCACCAACCAGAGCACCAACGCCTGGTTCTGTGGTTTCACACCCAGCTATTGTGCCGGGGTTTGGGTTGGCTTTGACAAAGCCCTGCCTATGGGCCGTGGCGCAACCGGAAGCCGCATGGCCTTGCCCATCTGGGCAAAGTTCATGGGACAAATTTCCGATGAAAAAGGCGAAGAACCTTTCATTCGTCCCCCGGGAATAGTCGATGAAACTGTCTGCCTGAGGACCGGAATGCTGGCAACAACAGGATGCGACAGCACTGCCAATGAAGTCTTCCTGCCCCAGACCTACCCTCAGGATTTTTGTGATGTTCATGGAGGACAATTGCATAATTTCCAGGGCGTTGATAAAGATTTTGAAACCCTGGATGAAAGCGAATCGGAATTTTAGACGGATAGTTTCCTTTCGGGCGCCTGTTCTTTCAGGCGCCCGTTATTCAAATAAATTCTTATTGAAACCGGTCTGTTACTCCAGGCGGTCCAAAATGACTGCATGAGGCTTCACCTCAGAATTGCTGAATTCCAAGGCACTCAAAAGACGATCTGCTGCTTTCGTGGCCGCAGGAACATCCTTGCAGAATATTCTGGCCACCGTATCTCCAGCTGAAACTGAATCCCCCACCTGGAGCAACCAGTCGATACCGCAGGTTAAATCGAGGGGGTCTTCCACTTTGCGCCGGGCCCCTCCCATGTCGGCCAAAGCCAGCCCGGCTTCACGGCAATTTACCTTAGCCAGAAAGCCATCAGCCGGAGCCTTTAATTCAAATGCCAAAGGAGCGACTTCGAGACCAAAATCAGGTCTTTCCTGGTCCAATTGCCCACCTTGAGCTCCAACCCATGACATCATGCGTTCGAAGGCTTTACCGCTGTCCCAAACCTCACGCACCAACTCCAGGCTCTGCTCGCGGTCAGGCTTAACTCCAGCTACGCGAACCATCTCGGCCACCAAATCTTCAGTCAAAATGACCAGATCCTGTGGGGCTGTTTGCCGATGCCCGGGTCGAAGGGCATCAAAAGCCTCAATGGTTTCGTTGGCGTGACCAATGGCCCGACCCAAAGGCTGGTCCATATCAGAAAACACAACGCTCATTTTCCGACCATAATGCCTCCCCGTTTTCACCAGAGCTGCGGCCAGTTCCCGGGCTTTGTCCATATCGGTCATGAAAGCTCCGGAGCCTGTTTTCAAATCAATGACAATGGTTTCCGGTCCAGCTGCCAATTTTTTGGACATTATGGACCCAGTAATTAAAGGTACGCAGTCTACAGTTGCACTTACATCGCGCAGGGCATAAATGCGCCCATCGGCAGGAGCGATGGTTCCACTTTGGCCCACAATGGCACAACCAACCTGTTCGGTGATGGCCAGAAACTCTTCATTATCCATGTGAATGCGGTAACCGGGAATGGCTTCGAGCTTGTCCAGGGTTCCCCCAGTGTGGCCCAGGCCCCGGCCCGACAGCATGGGCACCTTCAGACCGCATTCAGCTGCCAGAGGAGCCAGCAGAAGGCTCACCTTGTCTCCCACGCCACCGGTGCTGTGTTTGTCTGCACTGAGACCGGACAGGGTGCTGGTATCGAGTTGTTCACCTGATTCCAGCATGGCGCCGGTTAAGGCCGCTGTCTCTGCAGAAGTCATTCCGTTGAACCAGACTGTCATCAAAAATGCCGACATCTGGTAGACAGGGAATTCGTCGGCAGTAAATCCATCCACCACAAAGCGGATTTGGTCGTCACTTAATTCATGGCCTTGTTTTTTGGCCTCAATTATTTCCAGAATATTCATCAGGATCCTTCCTCAGAATCGTTCTTGTAAGTTACGAATGCATCGGGTACCAGGTCCCGGACGGTGGTTTTTCGCACGGGCCCGGCAGCTCCATCCTGTCCGGCGATGAGAACCACCATGTCCAGACCAAACTCCACCAGTACCTGCCGGCAAGCCCCGCAGGGTGCTGTTGGTGCCTGACCATCGGCAACCACGGCAATGGTTTGGAAATCGCGTTCACCGGCGGTCACGGCCGTAAAAACAGCGGTGCGTTCAGCGCAATTGGAAAGGCCGAAACTGGCATTCTCTACATTGGTCCCGATGAAAATTTTTCCGCTGCCAGTAAGCAGAGCGGCTCCAACCCGAAAGTTGGAATATGGAGAATGGCTATTCAGGCGAGCTTCGCAGGCCTTGCCAACCAGGTCTTGTTCTTTGGCAGTCAGTTCGTTGTTCAAAATCAGGCCTCCGGTTATTTGGCCCCAGTTTTGTCAGGGACCAGCGAAGCGTAAAAAGTATCAGTTCTTCCTCAAGAGGGACAAAAAGCTGGATCCCTTCTTCAGGGGACCGGCCTTGAAAAAGTCGGCGTAAGTCGCCGCCACATCCATAAAGCCCAGGCGAACCCCCAGATCCGTTCCTTCATTTTCACCCGCCAGATAGGCCACAATGGGAACCTGTTCCCGGCTGTGGTCCGTGCTGACAGTAGTCGGGTCGTTGCCGTGGTCAGCAGTCATCAGAAGCAGGTCTCCATCAACCATGCGGGACAGGAAACCTCCCAGCCACACATCAAAAGCTTCCAAGCCCTTTTTCATGCCCTCAGGGTCGTTGCGGTGACCCCAGAGCATATCAAAATCAACCAGATTGAGCAAAATTAAAGTGGGCTCGGCATTGGCCGCGGCATATTGAACATCCAATTCGGCCATGCCTTCGGTGTTATTTCGCGACACATGACTTTCGTCAATGCCGGTACCTGCGAACAGGTCATAAATCTTTCCAATGGAGACAACCTTGACGCCTGCCTGTTGCAACCGGGTCAACACCAGGGACCCTTCGGGAGGCTCGACGGAATAATCGTGCCGAAATTCGGTTCGAGAATAATTTCCAGCAGGACCAGTGAAAGGTCGGGCAATAACCCTGCTGACCCGGTGCTCACCATCGAGCATTTCCCTGGCAATTTCACAGACCCGGTATAGCTCATCCAGATCGCAGACCTGATCGTGAGCGGCAATTTGGAAAACACTGTCTGCGGAAGTGTAAACAATGAGTTTGCCGGATGAAATGTGCTCGTCCCCCAGTTCTTCAATAATGGCTGTACCGCTGGCGGCTTTGTTTCCCAAAACGCCGTAGCCGGTTTTGAGGGTGAATTCTTCCAGGATTTCGGCGGGAAAACCAGCGGGATAAGTAGGGAAAGCTGTTTCGGTGACCAGCCCCATCAGTTCCCAGTGACCGGTGGTACTGTCTTTGCCAGCAGAGACTTCCTGCAATCGGCCATAGCCAGCGCGAGGTTTTTCACTTGGGCTGACACCCTGCAAGTTCTGGATGTTCCCCAACCCAAGGCTTTGCAAATGAGGAATGTTCAATCCACCCACCTTTTCTGCCATATTGGCCAAGGTATTACTACCGGCATCGCCATATTCGGCGGCGTCTGGTGCGTGGCCCACTCCGAGGCCATCGAGAACTATTAATATTGCCCGTGTCATTTTACTCCTTAAAATCAATATCATCGTAAAGGCAGTTCATCTAAAAGTTAGTCTCATAAAATCAACCACTTTTGCTTATTGTGCAAGGATCGGATCCTTTTACATTTTCACACTTGTGCCTTGCCACACGGGAACAACACGCTAAGATTGGAGCATGAATAACAATTTATTTTCCAATAACGATCCGGCCAGCGAAACCATGCAGCCGGATGACCCTCAATCAGGGGCCAGCCAGACTGCTGATCGCCACATTCCCCTGGCGGACCGTATGCGTCCCGCTTCTTTGCATGAAGTTGTAGGACAGGATGATCTGCTGGGCCCCAATGGTCCCCTCGGGTTATTGCTCAAAGGCGACAACCTTCCTTCCCTTCTTCTATGGGGCCCTCCCGGGTGTGGAAAAACAACCCTCGCTCGTCTGGTGGCCCAACACACCCAGGCTCGTTTTCTGGAATACAGTGCCGTTTCCGTCGGCTCCAAAGAGCTTAAGGCGGTCATGGGCGAGTCGGCCAAACTCAAGCAGGTTACCGGTCAGCGAACTCTTTTATTTCTGGATGAGATTCACCGTTTTAACAAAGCGCAGCAGGATGCTCTGCTACCCTGGGTGGAACGGGGAGATGTCACCCTGATAGGGGCCACCACCGAAAACCCTTCTTTTGAAGTGAACAGTGCGCTCATATCCCGGACTCGTCTTTTTGTTCTTCAGCCTTTGCAGCCCTCTCATGTTACGCAGCTTCTTCGCCGGGCCCTGGATGATCCCCGAGGGTTGAACATTCCCCATCTGACTCTGGATGATGACGCCCTGACCATGCTCAGTGATATTTGTGAAGGAGACGCCCGGGCTGCTTTGGGTCTTCTGGAAACTGTGGGTTCTGCCTATTCAGCAAGACAGGAAGAAAATCCTGAAGAGGAAAACAAAGCTCTGACCGCCGCCGACATTGGGGCCATCATTCAGAACCGGGCCTCGCGTTACGACAAAGGCGGCGAAGAACACTTCAATATTATTTCCGCCCTGCACAAAAGCATGCGCAACAGTGATGTGCAGGCAGCCCTATATTGGCTCGGCCGAATGATTGAAGGTGGCGAAGATCCTTTGTACATTGCCCGCCGTCTGGTGCGGTTTGCCAGTGAAGATGTTGGGTTGGCTGACCCCCAGGCTCTGGTTCAAACTCTGGCTGCCCGCGATGCCATTCACTTCATTGGCTTACCCGAAGGGGCTCTGGCTTTGAGTCAGGCTGTGGTTTATCTGGCCTTGTGCCCTAAAAGCAATGCGTTGTATAAAGGGTACAAACTTGTACAGAAAGAAGTGGCCAAAGGTTACAATCCGGGCGTGCCCATGCACATTCGCAACGCCCCCACTCAACTGATGAAAGGCCTGGGCTACGGCAAAGGTTACGCTTATGCCCACGACCGTCAGGAAGGCATTACCGAAATGACCTGCCTGCCGGATAGCCTGCAAGGTGAAACTTATTACGAGCCGGGACGTCGCGGTTTTGAAGCGGAGCTTTCTCAGCGCATGGAACAAATTAAAAAATGGCACCGGAAACGCCGTCAGGCATCCCAACCATCCGAAGGAGAAAAGAAATGAAACGAATCGGTGTTTTAACCGGTGGTGGAGATGCAGCAGGAATGAACCCGGCTTTGCGTGCTGTTGTCCGAACGGCCTGGCAACACGGTGCCGAAGTCATTGGCATTCAAAAGGGCTGGCAGGGACTGGCCGAAGGCCTGTACGAGACCATGAGCCCCGGATCAGTCAGTGGCATTCTTGGTAAAGGCGGAACTGTTCTGCGTACATTCAGATACCCGGAGTTCGCCACCGAAGAAGGCACCACGCCCGTAGCTAAAACCATCAAGGAGCTCAAACTCGATGGCATGGTCGTCATTGGAGGCGACGGAAGCTTCCGCGGAGCAACCAAACTGACCAAGGAGTTTGGCCTTCCGGTTGTGGGAGTTCCAGCAACTATCGACAACGACATTCCCGGTACCGACATCAGTATTGGATTTGATACCGCCCTGAACATTGCCATTGATGCGGTGGATAAAGTTCGCGATACCGCCACCAGCCACGGTCGTATTTTTGTGATTGAGGTTATGGGTCGGGAATACGGTTTGTTAGCCGCTCAAACTGCCATTGCCACCGGTGCTGAAGAAGTTTTATTGCCTGAAATTCCTTTTGAAATGGACAGTCTCGCCCGTCGCGTTAAAGACGGTTATGCCCGAGGCAAACAGCACGCCCTGATTATTGTTGCTGAGGGTGCGGGTAAAGCTTCATACATCACATTTGAATTGCAGGAACGATTGCAACGCGATGTTCGCATGGTTGTGCTGGGACACGTTCAGCGTGGCGGCGCCCCTTCGGGATATGACCGGATTCTGGCTTCACGGCTGGGCCATCATGCCACTGAATTGCTTTTTGAAGGCCAACACGGAGTTATGGTGGGAATGGTGGCTAACAAGTTGACGACTTCCCCACTGGAGAAGAAAACCAAGGTATCGCCTAAGGCCGTTTTGCGGGATGCGGGGTTGATGGAGTTGTTGGTTTGA
>JAAEOA010000170.1 GCA_024223715.1 bacterium
CGCATAGACTACCTTGACCAGAGCCGCACCGCCGGTGGCCACTGCATAGTCGCAGTGGGTCATCAATTCGGAGGTTTTGACATGGTTGGTTTTCTCAATGCACTGCACCAGGTTCACCGGAGCTCCAATTTTTTCAAGCGCCTTGCGCACGTGTTGAACCGTTTCATAAGAGGTCTTCTGGGTGCGCGGATGCGGCGAGACGATCTGGGCGTTTCTGGTCTTCAAAGTGCTCAGGGCCAGGCAGCAGATCGTCGATTCCGGGTTTGTACAGGGCACGACGTTGGCAATTACGCCGATCGGTTTGGCATATTTGCGAATACCCAGGGCTTTGTTCTCTTCGATCAGATCACAGGTTTTGGCGTTTCGCATATCCCAGAGCGTACCTAACGTTTTATTCTTGATTTTATTGACTTTATCTTCAGCATTGCCGATGCCGGATTCATCCACCGCCAAATGGCCCAGTTTATGGCGGACATCTTCTTTCAGAAGCTCCCAGGCCACGGCTTGAACCATTTCATCTACTTTCCCCTGGGGCCAAAATTTGACCTCATCAAATGAG
>JAAEOA010000171.1 GCA_024223715.1 bacterium
ATGGAGGTAATTTCAACCACTATGTCGGCACCCAGCACACTCGCTTGAATGCCGCATTTGTCAATCTCAGTGGTGGACTCGACTGGTCAAGGCCGCCTCGGCTTATGAATTCTACCTCTCTGTGGTATTTCCATACCGGTCAGTGGAAGTACGACAACATGACACTTGACACGCAGTGGGCCAAAGGGGCCAAAAAGCTGCCCGCCTTTAACCACGCGGCCGACATGAACGCTCTTGCCGTTAGGATGGGTTGGCTGCCGTTCTTCCCTCAGGTCGATAAACAAAACCCAATGGAGCTTTATAAGGAAGCCATCGAAGCGGGCTGCAAAACCGACGATGAGGTGAAAGACTGGGTTGCGGATCAGTTCAGAAATGGCAAGTTGAATTTTGCCATCCATGATGTGGACGCTCACCAAAACCAACTAAAAATGCTCACCGTTTATCGTGGTAATCTTATCGGCACCAGTATGCGGGGACATGAATTGGCACTCAAGCACTTCCTCGGAACAGGTCACAATGTTATGTGGGATGAGGAGCCGGCAAAAGATCTGGTGAATGAAATTGAATGGCATGATGAAGAATCCATCGGCAAACTGGACTTTCTGGTGAACCTTAACATACGAATGGATTCAACTGCCAATTACTCGGACGTGGTTCTACCGGCTGCCTTCTGGTATGAGAAATACGATGTCACCTTTGGCGATATGCATACATTTGTTCATCCCTTGACGCCTGCCACCAAGCCACCATGGGAAGCCAAGCACGACTGGGACGCATTCAGACTGGTCGCCAAAAAGTTCTCAAAAATGGCTGAGAAGCATTTCCCCGAACCGGTAAAAGATATTGTATTCAACGCCTTATGGATGGACAGCAAGGACCAACTTGCCCAACCGATGGGTGAGATTAAGGACTGGCGAAATGGCGATACTGAACTCGTTCCAGGTAAAACATTTCCTAATATCGCTATCGTGGAAAGGGATTACACTAAAGTTTACGACAAAATGGTCTCACTGGGTCCGCTCGTTAGCCAACCCAAAGGCTACGGCTCCAAGGGACAGTACACAGACCTGACTCCTATCGTCGAGGAAGAACTGAAAAACAACGAGGCTTTAGAGGTCAAAGATGGGCGCGTGTATTTCGAGAAACCAGAGCAGGCCTGTGAAGTCATTCTGCAGATTTCTCCTGAACTTAACGGTCGACTTTCATCGCTATTTTTCAAGGAAATGGAAAAGAAAGTGGG
>JAAEOA010000172.1 GCA_024223715.1 bacterium
ACCGACCCTGCTGCAGTATTACCGCATCGAGAGAGGGCTTCCCGTAATAGGACTAGTGCTGAACCCGGAAGCGTTCCGTGCCCACCTCTCTTATTTCCTTACGGTATTTCTGGCTATGGGTTAAAGCGGGACGCATGGACGAAGCCCGGGCATCATCTTCAACCGGTATAAGTTTTCCATTTTCAGGACGGGGCCGAGGCTGTCCTGTATTCCAGTAATATGGCTTCATCTCGCCCAGACGTTCGGTCATCAGAGTATCAAGATGAGAGCTCAGATCGGCAGAAATTTCAAGGCCAAATTTCTGGCCAAGTTCCTTAAGAACTTCCAAGCCTGAAATTCCGGCAGGTGCTTTTACAGCACTGTTGAAATTGATAACCCGGCCTTCGAAATTGCACATGGTCCCAGCTGATTCCAGGAAGGTGCTGCCAGGTAAAGTCACATCGGCAAAGCGGGTGGTTTCAGTTTCTGTCCAGTCCATTGCGGCCAGGAATTCAATATTCTGGAACCAGGAGCCGGGACGGTCAAAATCAAGCGGGTTTTCACCAAGAATTATGGCGGCCCTGATTTTTCCTCCTTCCAGATATTCGCGCAACATTTGGCTGTTGGCTGCTCCGGGAAGTTCTTCAGCAGAAACCTTTCCAGGACCAAAAGCGGGATCAGCACCCATGACTTCCAGCCCGGCACTGTTTGCCAGTTGTCGTGGCAGCAGGACTTCTGCCTGACGACCATTTTTGTTTAAAACCACCGACAAGTTGGTGAAAATTTCCAGATCATCAGGAGCCGCATCGTGAGGGCGGTCGACACCGTGCACAATTACCACTTTTTTGGCATTCTTTATAAGGTTGGCAGCTTCAGCGATGTGTTTTTCATCCACGCCAGATTTTGCAGCGGCCAGTTCCGGACTGATCTTGCGTCCATCCAGGAACTCTTTTGCACCGGCAATACTGTCAATGGAAACATCAGCATCATCAATGACCATTTGCAGGACGGCATTCCAGAAATATGAGCCGCGTCCACGCATGGGATCAACAGCAAGACTGCTCAGACGCATATCGCCTGGGTCCAGAGTGCTGTTTGAGACAATCAGTTTGGCACCACCATCACGTACGGGGCTGATGACATCGACATTCAGCACCAGGTGATCCGATTCCATGGCTGTATTGTTACAAATGATCAGGTCGGCGTCACTAAGGCAGCTGCGGTCAGCCGTGGAGGCGGTAAAGCCTACGGCCGGGTCCATGGCTCCACTGCGTCCGGCTCCTGACAGGATGGCCAGAGAACCTACATTGCTGGTACCCAGGCCTTCCCTGGCCAGACGACCGGCGAGATAAAGTTCTTCGTTGGTCAATTCCGGACTGGCAAAAACAGCCACACTTTCGGGTCCATGTTCTTTGGCCACAGAGCGCATTCTTTGCACAATGCTTTCGGTGGCATCAGTTAGAGGGACTTCTCGGTATTCGTGACCGTCGCGCATCATCGGGCTGGTGATTCGGTCACTTTGAATGAGCAATTCACTGCCAAAGCGGCCATACCGACAGAGATAATCTCCCGGCTCTCCGCTACTGGTCAGGAAATAATTCTCCTCACCAAATTTGCGTACTTTAAGCTTGCAACCGATGGAGCAGAAACCACAGTGAGTATTCTGATCGTCAGTATCCAGGCAAGCCCGTCCGTCGAAAGCGTATTGAGCGGTCAGGGCACCAACAGGGCAGGCATCGATGCAGTTACCACAACTGACACAGTTGGTATCCTGCAGAGCATCGTTCATTGCCGGTCGCATTTCAGTTTTGAAACCACGGCCCACCAGGCCGAGGGCACTAATGGGCAAGACCTTTTCGCAGGTACGGATGCAACGGGAACACAGAATGCATTTGTTGGGGTCATAACTGACATACGGATGACGGTCGTCCACTTTATGCTTGCGGACGTAACCTTTATAACGGTCCATATCCACATCGTATTCTTCCCCATAAAGGCGTAGAGAACAATCATCGAAGCGAACGCAACCGCAACTGAGGCAACGAGCGGTTTCGTGTTCGTTGTCTGCAAATTCAAAACCAGTGGCCACTTCACTGAAGTTATTGCGTCTGTCATCCACATCGGTCAGATGAATTTCATGACGGGGAGATTCAGGAATGTCACCCAATTCCTGTTGGCCGGGTTTGGCCCAGAATGATTTTCGCACTACGAACGGTTCCCGGGTTCGCTCTTCACCAGTAATGTAGGAGACCATGCTTTTGGCAGCACGTTGACCATCGCCAATGGCGTCGATCACCACCGTGGGGCCATCGTCTGCGGCATCACCACCGGCAAAAACACCGGGCAGGTTTGTTTCCAGAGTATTGGTATTCACCGAATAAGTGTTCCAGCGAGTCAGTTCAATGTTTCCAATGTCTGTTTCCACCAAACCGTCAAGGACGGTGTCCTGACCGATGGCACTAATGGCAAGGTCACAGGGAACATCAAACTCGCTGCCTTCCTGAGGCACAGGTCGGCGGCGGCCGCTGTCGTCAGGCTCACCCAACTGCATGCGCTGGCATTTAATTGCCTGCAGTTTTCCGTTTTCGCGGACAATGCCGATAGGAGCAACAAGCTCCATAATTTCCACGCCTTCTTCAAGAAGGTCTTCGATTTCCATATCGTCAGCAGGCATTTCAGATTTTGTACGACGATAAACAACAATGACTTTGGCGGCGTCCAGACGCCACGCAGTACGGGCGCAATCCATGGCGGTATTTCCGCCACCAACAACCACCACAACCTGACCGGGAATGGGGGTGGGCTTCTCAGCCTGGGGTGGGAGCCAGTCAGCTCCGGTGACCACACCTTCGGTATCGTGTTCACCTTCCACACGCATGGCTTTACCTGTCCAGGCACCGGCGCCAATAAATACAGCGTCGTGTTTGGCTCGCAGATCATCGAGGGTAATATCAACACCTACACGAACGTTGGTTTTAATTTCCGAACCGGCACGCAGGATGTAATCAATTTCTTTGTCCAGAACGTCATCCGGCAGGCGGTATTCTGGAATACCGTAGCGCAACATGCCACCCGTTTGGTCCAGGGCTTCGTACATGGTGCAGCGAATGCCCCGGCGTCCAAGGTACCAGGCGGCAGTCAGACTCGCAGGCCCTGAGCCAATGAGGCCAGCAGTTTTTCCGGTATCCGGATCTCGTTCGGGATCAGGAGTGTAGCAATCGGCTTCGTCGGTGACATAACGTTTGATGTTGTTAATGGCCACTGGCGTATCAACATCTTCACGGCGGCAGACAACCTCACACTTGCGCACACAAATGCGTCCGCAAACTGCAGGCAGAGGATTGGCTTCACGAATTAATTCCACTGCTTTCATGGTCTCGCCCATGGCTGCAAGGGCAATGTACCCTTGAGCATCCACGTGAGCGGGACAACCTTCCTGACAGGGACTGCTGCAATCGGCATAGTGATTGGAAAGCAACAATTCCAAAGCAGTTTTACGACTGGCTATGATGCGGGTGTTTTTGGTCTCCACCTTCATGCCATCCATAACCCGGGTGGCACAACTGGGTACCAAATTTGGCCGTCCTTCAACTTCCACCACACACAGGAAACAGGAACCGTAAGGTTTCAACTCTGGGCTGTGGCAAAGGGTTGGAATGGTGTCCAAACCCTGGTCGTGAACGACTTCGAGAATGGTTTTTCCCGCAGAAGTTTCCACTTCATTGCCGTTGACTGTCATTTTTATCTTGCTCATCGAATGCTCCTGTTTATCGAGTGAAGATGGCGTCGAAGCTGCAGCTGGTCAGGCATTTTCCGCACTGCACGCACGCATCGACATCGATGAAGTGAATTTCTTTTTTGACACCGGCAATGGCATCGACCGGGCAATGAGTTGCGCACACTGTGCAACCGGTACATTTTTCTGGTTCAATGATAAAATCGACCAGAGCCTGGCAGCTTCCCGCCGGACATTTATGATCCTGAATGTGAGCTTCGTATTCGTCCAGGTAATAACGCAAAGTGGTTTGCACCGGATTGGGTGCTGTTTGTCCGAGGCCACACAAGCTGGCTTCTTTAATGCGCACTGAGAGCTCTTTTAGTTTGTCGATGTCGTCGGCCACGCCTTCACCGCGTACCAAACGCTCCAGAATTTCCAGCATGCGCAAAGTTCCGATACGGCAGAATGTGCACTTGCCGCAACTTTCACTTTGGGTGAATTCCAGGAAAAAACGGGCGATTTCCACCATGCAGGTGGTTTGATCCATGACCACCATTCCGCCACTGCCCATAATGGCACCGGTCTGGGGAATGGTTTCAAAATCGACTTTGATGTCTTTTTGGTCAGCAGGAATACAACCGCCACTGGGGCCGCCCATTTGCACGGCTTTGAAAGTGCCGCCGTCTTTAATACCACCACCGATTTTAAAGACCAGATCTTCAATGGATGTACCCATGGGAACTTCCGCCAAGCCACCTTTGATAACCCGGCCAGTTAAAGCAAAGACTTTGGTGCCTTTACTCTTTTCTGTTCCAAAAGCTGAATAAGCCGAAGCGCCTTCACGAATTATCCAGGGAATGTTGGCAAAGGTTTCCACGTTATTGTTGTTCGTGGGTTTTTGCCACAGGCCGGCTTCAGCAGGGAATGGGGGGCGTATGCGGGGCATACCGCGTTGTCCTTCAATGGAGGCAAACAAAGCTGTCTCTTCACCACAAACAAAAGCTCCGGCTCCCTGCTTGATCTTAATGTCAAAGCTGTATCCGGTGCCCATAATGTCTTTTCCAAGGAATCCTTTTTCACGGGCCGCTTCAAGAGCAATTTCCAGTCGTTTGATTGCCAGTGGGTATTCAGCACGGCAGTAAATATACCCATGGGTCCCACTAATTGCTTTGGCACAAATGATCATGCCTTCAAGGACAGCATGCGGGTCACCCTCAAGTACCGAACGATCCATGAAAGCACCGGGATCGCCTTCATCAGCGTTGCAGACAACGTACTTCGTATCGCCATCGTAACCAGCGCAGAAAGACCATTTTAAACCGGTTGGGAATCCAGCACCACCACGACCGCGAAGACCACTGTCTTTAATCTCGTTAATAACATCTTCACCGGTCATTTTCGAAAGAACCGTACGGGCTCCTTCGTAACCACCGGTGGCAATGTAGTCGTCAATGCTTTCGGGGTCGATGTGTCCGCAGTTGCGCAAAACAATGCGCTCCTGAAGATCGAGATAAGCAGATTCATCACCGGTGGTGCTCTTGTCTTCTTCAATGCTGTAAACGAGTTTTTCATCATCAACACGCTTGTCATTCAAAACATGTTCGTTAAAAAACGCTTCGGCACTTTTAGGATCCACATCGCCATAAATGACCCGGCTTTTTCCGTCATCAATTTCCACCAGAGGTTCGCGGAAACACATACCGATGCAGCCGGTTATGCTTAATTCGCATTGCCCGGGGTTTTCAGCCACCAGTTTTTCCAGGCGGTCATAAACAGGCTGGGCACCCGCTGAAATACCACAGGTTCCCATGCCAACGATTATCTTCTTCATTGAGGTTGCTCCTATTGAAGGCCTGGATTCTTAATTCTTTTTCTCTGTTTTTTTGCGAGCTAGGCGAGACACTTTCCGTACCAGTTTTCTGGTTTTGGCCGGGTTAAGTGAACCATGTGTGTCGTCGTTGACCATAACTACCGGGGCAAGTGAACAGCAACCAATGCAGGCAACTGTCTGCAGAGTAAACAAACCGTCTTCAGAAGTGTCGCCAATGCCAACGCCAGCTTCGTCTTCAACAGTCTCGGCAATCATTTTGGCACCGGAAACATGGCAGGCGGTTCCGGCACAAACCCGGACAACATATTTTCCCATGGGTCGCAGGCGGAATTGGCTGTAAAAGGTAATTACACCGTAAATTTCCGATTCGGGAATGCCGGTAACGCTGGAAGTGTAGCTGATGGCTCGTCGGGGAATGTAACCGAAGTGGTCCTGGGCAGATTGAAGCAGGGGGATCAGTTCACCGGGAGCTCCGTCATAACGCCAGAGTCGGTAGCTGAAGTTCTCTTGCTTGGTGGCCATTGGCTGGTCCTTTCTCGAGTTGTATTTTGGGCCCTGATCAGGTCAGGGCCCCTGGTTGCCGCAGGCCTGCGGCTTAGTCTTCTATGAGTTTAATCACCTTGGCTTCTCGTACGCGCAGAACACCATCGATCTGGCTGAGTTTCTCGATAACTCTGGGGGTTCGGCCCATAGCTCCAAATCCGGTAATCATACCAACGAGTTTGGTACCTTCATCGATGACGTCGCAGAAAACAACTTCGTCCACGAAGAAAACAGTTGTGTAGATTTTTTGAATGGCATCCGCTTCAATATCAACAATGATGTAGCTGATAGTGCCAGGATTTTTGTGTTCCTGTTTGCCACCTTCACTGGAAACTGCAGCTTTGTAATTGTCAATAAACTGATCCACATCGCGGTCCAGTTTTGGGCGTTCAACGGGACTCATGGACAAGACTTCAATGCCTTCGATTTCACCCACCCGATTAAAGACATCCTGGACTTGATCCATGGTCTCGCCACGGGCGAGCAAAATGATATCAAAGTCACCACGGACCGCATCACAGCTGATGATTCCCTCAAGACGATACAGTGTGTCGTAGATGTCCAGGCTGTTATCCTGATCGACGACTTTGACGGTCAGGTAAGCGCTAACGGATTCGCGCATGCCATCGTCATCGTCAATAGGGGCAGTTGTGGAGGTCTGTCCGGGAGACAGTTCATTGAGGGCGTTCACCAGCTCAGAAATTTCAAAGGGTTTGTCCAGAAAACCAGTGTTTTCTTCCGAGAGGGCAGTCACTTCGAGGCGTTCATCACCAAAACCGGTAATAACAAGAACAGGTAGTTCCGGATATTGGTTTTTGATGACTTTCAGAATTTTCAGACCGTCAATGTCGGGCATGAAAATATCAGTGACCATGAAATCATAGGCAAGGCCCTTGGCGCGGGCCTGATTTAATTCGTGGATGGCGCTTAACCCGTCCGGGCAGGCCACAACGGTGTAATCTTCCTGGGTCAGACCGACGGTTAGATTCCTGCGAATCTCAGCTTCGTCGTCAATGATAAGTACGCGACCTTTCAAGGTGTTCCTCCTCTTTAGCAAGGCTGTTTACCGTTATGGCAACGGTATGTTTTTGGTGCTGTTAAATCAAGAACAGAATCTGTTATCTAACGTCGGCCCTTTCAGTGCTCATGGCGCTTTCAAGATCGCTCCATCTACCACTGTTCAGGTAGTAATTGATGGATTGGGCAGCCTGACGGCCATGGCCCATGGCCAGAATCACCGTAGCGGCCCCCAAAACAATATCACCACCGGCAAAAACACCGGGAATGTTGGTCTGGCTGGTGGCTTCATTAACTACGATTCCACCCCATCGTGTAACTTCTAGTTCTGGGAAGTCTCTGGGTACTAAAGGGTTGGGAGAGTTTCCGATGGCAACAATAACCACGTCCACATCTTCCTGAAATTCCGAACCCTTGATGGGGACAGGGCTTCTTCGACCCGAAGCATCCGGTTCACCCAGTTCCATTTTTAACAACTCAATACCCGTTAACCAGTTGTCATCGTTGCCAAGAAAACGCAAAGGGTTTTGCAGGGTGTGAAAGTCCACGCCTTCGGCCTTGGCATGATGAATTTCTTCAATGCGGGCCGGCATTTGTTCCTCAGCTCGGCGGTATACAATCATGGAGCGTTTCGCACCCATACGCAGGGCTGTTCTGGCACAATCCATGGCAACATTTCCGCCCCCAATTGTGGCTACGTTCTTGCCTGTTATTAAAGGAGTGTCTGTTTCGGGGAAACTGTAAGCCTGCATAAGGTTGGCTCGGGTCAGATATTCGTTGGCAGAATAGACACCCAATAGGTTTTCTCCGGGAACTTTCATGAAGCGGGGCAGACCGGCTCCGGTACCGACAAAAACCGCATCGTATTCTTCCACAATTTTGGCCATGGGAGCTGTTTTTCCCACAACAAAATTGTATTTAAAAATAACCCCAAGTTGTTCAAGGTAGTCAATTTCCTTTTGGACAATGGATTTGGGAAGACGGAACTCAGGTATTCCGTAAATTAAAACACCACCAGCCTTATGAAAGGCCTCGAAAACGGTGATTTCGTGCCCGTGACGGATCAGGTCTCCTGCAACGGTGAGTCCGGCGGGTCCTCCACCAACAACGGCCACCCTTTTTCCTGTGGGTTTGGGCTTTTCAGGAAGGGGGATATCCCCGTGTTCCCGTTCAAAATCGGCGAGGAAACGCTCCAATCGGCCAATATTCACCGCTTGAGTTGGGTCTTTACGAGCTTTGCCAATGGTGCATGTCAGCTGACATTGTTCTTCCTGAGGACAAACTCTTCCGCATACAGCAGGCAAAAGATTGGTCTCTTTAATTTTTGCCACAGCGGCAGGGAAATCGCCATCTTCAATTAGCTGAATAAACCCAGGGATATCGATACCAACCGGGCAACCTTCAGTACAGAAGGGGCGTTTGCATTGAATGCAGCGTTTGGCCTCCAAAATAGCCATTTCAGGGCTGTAACCAGTAGGGACTTCATCAACATTGGTGACTCTGATGGCGGCATCCTGTTCAGGCATGTCCACAGGGTCTATTTGCATCCTTTCTTTTTTCTTCATTTTGAATCCCCTTTAATTGCGTTGTCCAGTTTGCAACCGGTTTGTCCAATGAAATGATCCAAGGAGTCTTTTTCAAATCCTTTATACATGGTCAAGCGGCTCATCATTTCATCAAAATCAACAAGATGTCCGTCAAACTCCGGTCCATCCACACAGGCAAATTTGGTTTCATCGCCCACAGTGACTCGGCAGCCTCCGCACATCCCGGTGCCATCGACCATTATTGGGTTCAGGCTCACCAGGCAGGGAATGTTCAATTTTTTTGTAAGCAGGCTGACAAATTTCATCATGATCGGCGGGCCCATGCAAACGCAGAGGTCGAATTGGCCTCCATCGTCCACAAGTTTTTGAATGGCATCGGTTACCAGTCCTTTCATTCCATAGGAGCCGTCATCGGTGGTAACCAAAAGGTTGTGACTTACTTCCTTCATTTCTTTTTCAAGAATGAGAAGGTCATGAGTTCTTGCCCCGAGAATGGAGGTGACCTGGTTGCCAATATCTTTCATGGCTTTGGTCACGGGGAAGAGTGGAGCAGTACCGATACCGCCTCCCACACAGAGCACATTGCCCACTTTTTCTATATGCGTGGGTTCTCCTAAAGGACCGCAAATATCAGGAATGGAATCGCCAATTTTTAATTGAGCCATTTGAAGAGTGGTTTTGCCAACAGATTGGACAATTAGAGTTATGCTTCCCTCGTCTTTATTGACATCGGCGATGGTCAGAGGAATTCTCTCACCTTCATCATTCACACGAATGATGACAAATTGGCCAGGCTGACGATACTGGGCTACATCGGGGGCATCGAAGCGATAGAGGTGAACATTAGGTCCAAGGATGGTGTGTTCGAGGACTTTGTGCATCGAAAAGGTCCTTTCACGAAGGATAACTGATGACAATAGACTCTTGTGAAACATGGTATCTTATCGAAATATTAAAATCAACAAGAAGGATATTTGCTTTTTAAGTGAATAATCTGTTGGGAAATATGAGGGATAACAAAACAGCGGCCCCAAAAATTTGGGGCCGCCACATGGAAAACAATAATCTGAAAAATGGTCTATAATCCTTTTTCCCCGATGAACCGTTCGGCCTCTATGGCAGCCATGCAACCGGTTCCTGCCGAAGTAATTGCCTGCCGATAAACATGATCTTGCACATCACCACAAGCGAATACACCGTCAATTTCCGTTGCTGTCACGTTGTCATTGGTAATCAGGTAGCCATTTTCATCAGTTTTTAAGGCTCCTTCAAGGAACTGGGTATTGGGAACGTGTCCAATGGCAATAAAACAACCTGTGACTTCCAAGTCCCGGTTGGAGCCGTCCTGGGTGTCTTTCAGCTTCAAACCCTTCAGATTACCCATATCATCAGCCAGATAATCTTCGATCACGCTGTTCCACGCGATTTCGATTTTTGGGTGATCGATGGCCCGTTGTTGCATAATTTTGGAGCCTCTGAATTCATCCCTGCGATGAATCAGGGTCACTTTTGAGGCAAAATTGGTCAAATAGGTGGCTTCTTCCAGGGCGGTATCGCCACCACCAACAACCGCAATTTCTTGATCGCGGAAGAAGAAACCGTCGCAAGTTGCGCAGGCACTAAGACCTTTTCCCATAAATTTTTGTTCATTGGGCAGACCCAACCAGCGGGCAGTGCTGCCGGTGGCAATAATTACAACAGGGGCTTCGTAGGAGGCTTTACTTGTATTGACAGTTTTTAAATCATCACTGAAATCGACACTTACCACAGTTTCGCTATGAAAATTGGTACCAAACCGCTCGGCCTGGGCTTTCATTTTCATCATAAGTTCAGGGCCTTCAATTCCTTCAGGGAAGGCGGGGAAATTTTCCACTTCGGTGGTTATTGTCAACTGCCCTCCGGGTTGGTCACCTTCAAACAGAATGTGGGGGATGTTGGCACGGCCCAGGTAAATGGCTGCTGTGTAACCAGCAGGGCCGGATCCAATAATGATGGCTTTGGGTGTTTTGCCTTCAGACATGTTAATAATTCTCCTGAGATAATGGCAATTGCCGGTGAAAACTAGTATCGACTTTCTTCGTTTAGATATTTAAGTCAACAATCATAAATGTCAATATGGTAATTGCCAGCGTATTTCCTT
Organism: bacterium; assembly: GCA_024223715.1. Lineage (GTDB taxonomy): Bacteria > Krumholzibacteriota > Krumholzibacteriia > LZORAL124-64-63 > LZORAL124-64-63 > LZORAL124-64-63. Next base: position 10,776 of record JAAEOA010000172.1, read on the forward strand.
AATTCCACCAACTTTCCTTGACGAATCGCCCTTCAGGTATTAACTATACTGACTTGCAAAGCGAATCCCATTGGGTCTGATTATTAAAAAACAGACTAAATGGGCGTTTCTGTACGTCCTATACTTGTTTCACGCAGAAAGTAGGGCGAACAACAAATTTTGAGATCCATGGGCTTGCCCATTAAAAAGCGGAGAAAATGCGATGTACGCCGTAGTCAAAATCAAAAATCAGCAGTACCGGGTTTCCCCCGATCTGACACTTCAGGTGCCTTTGTTCGACGACGAAGTAGGCTCTACCCTGAATTTCGACGAAGTTCTCATGATTTCTGATGGTGACGACATCAAGGTGGGTGCTCCCACTGTTGATGGCGCCAGCGTCTCCGCCGAAGTGCTCAACCATGGACGCAGCCGCAAGGTTGTTGTCTTCAAGAAAAAACGGCGCAAAAACTACCGTCGCAAAAACGGTCATCGTCAGCACTTCACCGAAATAAAAATCACCGGCATCAACGGTTAACCTTTCCAGCGTAACTGCGCCGGACGAGCCCAGGAGAAACGACCATGGCACATAAGAAAGCAGGCGGTTCCACAAGGAACGGACGCGATTCAAATCCCCAATATCTGGGTGTTAAACGATTCAGCGGTCAAGGGGTCTTGGCTGGAACCATCATCGTTCGCCAGCGTGGCACCAAGGTTCATCCTGGCAAAAACGTTGGCAAGGGTGGCGACGATACTTTGTTCGCCCTGGTCGATGGCATCGTGGAGTTCCAGGACTTCCGAGGAAATAAAAAACGGGTGGCCGTTGTTCCATTTCAATAATGGTTAGTTGATTTCGGCCCGCCCCAATTTACGGGGCGGGCCCTTTTTTTTGGTTTATAGCTCCCATTGAGAGGAATGCCTGATAAATCATGAAAACCCTGGTTGTTATACCTGCGCGCTACGGTAGCACCCGATTTCCCGGAAAAGCTCTTGCCGACATTCATGGCAAACCCTTGGTGGTCCGAGTGGCTGAAAAGGCCGCGGGTATTAAAAAGGCCCAAAATGTGGTTGTGGCCACAGATGATATCCGAATTTTTGATGCTGTCAAAGAGGCTGGCTTCATTGCTGAAATGACAGGTAACCATTCCACCGGTACCGACCGAATCGGTGAAGTGGCTTCCCGTCATGCGGCCGACATCATTGTCAACCTTCAGGGCGATGAACCTCTTCTGGATCCCAAAATTATTGATCACTTGATTCAAACCATGTTGGACCATCCTGAATTGGATTTGGCTACCTGTGCCCATCCTTTTTCAAATAGTTCTCAGTGGGAGGATCCTAATTGTGTGAAGGTAATTGTCGACCGGAACAATCAGGCGTTGTATTTTTCCAGAGCCGGCATACCAGGGAATTTCCCCGGATCGGAACCTCATGGATCCCAGGTGGCCATGAGGCATGTGGGTATTTATGCTTATCGTGCTCAGGCTTTGAGCAAATTTTTGAATCTGGATCCAACGCCCCTGGAAAAAGCGGAGGGCCTTGAACAATTGCGAATCCTGGAGAACGGCATGAAAATAAAAGTCCTGAAAATAGATCAGGAACCTGTGGGGGTCGACACTCCCGAAGATTTGGAATTGGTTTTGAAAATGTGGAATGATTAAAATGGTCTAAGATTATGCCGGATTTCCGGTGTGCAAAAGGAGCAACAAAACAATGGCCAAGTATCTGTTCGTAACCGGTGGTGTGGTATCAGCTCTGGGTAAAGGAATTGCAGCGGCATCTCTTGGGAATCTACTTAAAGCCCGTGGGCTGAATGTTGTATTGCAAAAGTTTGATCCTTACCTCAACGTCGATCCCGGGACCATGAGTCCTTTCCAGCATGGAGAGGTTTTTGTTCTCGAAGACGGTGCTGAATGCGACCTTGATCTTGGCCACTACGAACGTTTTACCGATACCAACCACGACCAGCACAATAATTTAACCAGTGGACGGGTTTACGAAACCATTTTAAGCAATGAACGAAAAGGCGAATACCTGGGACGCACGGTTCAGGTCATTCCTCATGTCACCGATGAAATAAAAAAACGAATCACCATGTCGGCTGAAAAAAATCCAGACATCGATGTCGTTATTACGGAAATTGGTGGCACCGTTGGCGATATTGAAAGCCTGCCATTTTTGGAAGCCATCAGGCAGTTCCGTTTGGACATGCCCTGGAACGATACAGCCTCGGTTCACCTCACCTTGGTTCCCTACATTCCCACAGCAGGGGAAATCAAAACCAAACCAACCCAGCATTCGGTGCGTGAATTAAGAGGAATTGGTATCCAACCAGATTTCCTCATGTGTCGCACTATTCAGCCTATTGGCAAAGAAGCCCGCAGCAAAATTGCTCTCTTTTGCAATCTCCCCAAAGAAAACGTTTTTGATGGAACCGATGCCAAGAGTATTTATGAAGTTCCTCTGAATTTGCATGCCCAGAACTTTGATGGTCTGTTGTGTCAACGTTTTGGTCTTGAGACAGAGGAGCCAGACATTAGTTCCTGGGAACGCATGGTCAAAGTTATTTTGAATCCCACGGACACCGTTCGCATTGCCATTGTTGGTAAGTATGTAGAACTGAAAGATGCTTACAAAAGCATTTCCGAGAGTTTTGTTCACGCTGGCATTCCCAACCATGTTGCCGTAGATCAGGTTTGGGTAGATTCCGAAGAATTGGAAGCCAGCGATGTTGGCGAACGGCGCATGAAAGAAATTTTTGAAGACTGCCACGGCATCCTCATCCCCGGGGGTTTTGGGGATCGGGGTATTGAAGGGAAAATCAGTGCCATCCGATTTGCCCGCACAAACAACATACCATTTTTTGGCATCTGTCTTGGCCTTCAGTGTGCCATGATTGAAATTGGACGAGACATGGTGGACCTTGAAAAAGCCTGCAGTGCGGAATTTGATCCAACGGCTGCTCATCAGGTTATCAACCTCATGGAAGAGCAGAAGAAGATAAAAAACATGGGAGGAACCATGCGTCTGGGGTCCTGGCCCTGTCATTTGAAACCCGGCAGTCGGGCTTACTTCAGTTATGGCCAGTTGGAAATTGCAGAAAGGCATCGCCACCGGTATGAAGTAAATAACGATTACCGGGATCGTTTCGAAGAAGCCGGAGTTGTCTTCAGTGGGACCTCTCCAGATGGGGGATTGGTGGAGATTATGGAATTGCCAACCCATCCTTTCTTTGTAGGAGTGCAATTCCATCCTGAACTGAAAAGTCGCCCCCACCGGCCGCATCCATTGTTTAAATCTTTTGTGGCTGCAGCCGTGGAGCACCAAAATATGTGCCGTGAAGATGAAGCCCAGCGCCAAGCCGAAACTGATACCGATGATGAATCAAAATCTTCCAGGAGCGAAGCATGAGCATTGCCCAACACGTAACCCTTCGTGAGCATAAAATTGGATCCGGTCAGCCGTTGTATGTTATTGCCGGTCCGTGTGTATTGGAAGATCCTGCGGAAATGATGCAGGTTGCCGAACACTTGACCGGTGTTTGCGACAAATTGGGAATTGGCTTCTGTTTTAAAAGCAGTTTCACCAAAGACAACCGCACCAGCAGCAGTTCTTATAGAGGACCGGGGCGCGATGAAGGTTTAAAAATTCTTCAGGATATTGGCAAACAATGTGGCGTGCCGGTTCTGACCGATGTTCACCACCCGGAGGATTGCAGCCCGGTGGCCGAGGTGGCTGAAATTCTGCAAATTCCCGCTTTTCTTTGTCGGCAGACTTCTTTGCTGGAAGCCGCGGGAAAAACTGGTCGCATCGTCAATATCAAAAAAGGCCAATTCCTGGCTGCTGAAGACATTCGCCATGGTGCAGGAAAAGTTGAGTCGGTGGGTGGCAAGCAGGTCATGTTTACGGAACGGGGAACGTTCCTCGGTTATCGTGACCTGACCGTAGACTTCCGCTCCATTCAAACGATGCGTGCTTTGGGTCGGCCTGTGGTTTTCGATGCCACTCACTCAGTGCAATCCCCGGGCAGCACCGGGTCTACCACCGGCGGAACTCCGGAGCTCATTCCCCTGCTGGCCCGTTGTGGCGTCAGTGCCGGGGCCGATGCGGTTTTTCTGGAAGTGCATCCGGAACCGGCCCGGGCCAAATCAGATGCAGGCAGCCAAATGCCTCTCGATAGTTTTGAAAGTCTGGTGGCCCAGTTAATGCGTTTCCGAGCGTTGCATAACGAGGTTTCTGAATAATGGCACCCAATAAACCAGCCACATGGCCTCCTTATTCTTCAGAAGAGTATCGCCAGCAATCGGTACAGGTGGTGGGAGAAGAACTGACTAAACAGTTGGCAAAAATCAAACTCCTGGTTTTTGATTGCGATGGTGTAATGACTCCGGGGAATCTGATTTACGGCCCTTCTGGTGAAGCCCTGAAAGAATTCCACAGTCACGATGGTCTCGGTCTTGTCATGTGCCGAATTGCAGGTTTGAAGCGAGCTGTTTTGACCGGCCGCAACAGTGAAATTGTGAGCCGACGGTGTACAGAATTGCGTTTTGACAGCATCAAGCTGGGGCGGTTCGACAAATTGGGAGCTCTGGAGGAAATCCTCCATGAGACCGGATGCAGTCCTGAAGAAACTCTATACATGGGCGACGATCTGATTGACCTGCCGGCCATGCACCAGGTGGCTATCGCTGTGGGAATGGCCAACGCCCCGAAAGAAGTTCTCGACTTTTGTCATTTTGTTCCCGACCAGCTGGGTGGCCAGGGAGCTGTCCGTGAAATCTGCGATTTGGTTCTAAAAAGCAGTGGACTCTACAGTACGGCTTTGATCCGTCTGCTGGACAAATCGTGGCACCCCACCAGCGGAGAACTTTCGTCCGATGAGGAGCTCACCCAATGATGAATCCATCCGGCCAACCAGAAGAAACAACCCTGACCGATAGCCAGGACATTCTTGCCATTGGGCGTGAGACCTTCATCCAGGAAGCCAACACTCTGCAGGTGGTGGGTGAAAGCCTGGACGAGAGTTATGTTTCAGCTGTGCAGCTCCTATTTCATTGTAAGGGCCGGGTTTTGACAACGGGCCTGGGCAAATCGGGTAATGTTGCCCGCAAACTGGCGGCCACTTTAACCAGTACAGGTACTCCCAGTCATTTTATTCATCCTGTGGAAGCTGCTCACGGTGACCTGGGTGTGGTCCGGCCTGACGATATTCTCATCAGTTTGAGCCGCAGCGGCAATAATTCTGAAGTTGTGAGACTAATATCCAGTTGTAAAAAATTTGGCATGAAGAGTATTGCCATTACTGCCGGAGCGCTGTCGGAAATGGCCACAGTCAGTGATATTGTACTTTTTACACCTGTTGAAAAAGAAGCTTGTCCTCTGGATCTTACCCCAACCTCCAGTGCTGTGGCAGCCATGGCTATGGGTGATGCCCTGGTGGTGGCGTTAATAAAAATGCGTGGTTTTCGCAGTGAAGACTTTGCTGCTTTTCATCCCAGCGGTGCTTTGGGGCGTCGTCTTCAAATCAAAGTCTCGGACCTGATGCACACAGGTGATGAGCTTCCTTTGGTTAACAAAAATTTAAGTTTGCGGGAAACTCTTCCCGAAATTGTTGGCAAACGTCTTGGCGGAGTGTGTGTTGTAAACGACGATGGCACCCTGGCCGGTCTTTGTGTTGATGGTGATGTGAAAAGAATTTTGCTTGAAAATGAAAATGCCCTGGATTTACCCATTAGCCAAGCAATGAACGCCAATCCTACAACCGTGGAGGCAGATACTCTGGCCTTTACTGCGTTGCGACTGATGGAGAAAAGGACTGAAGGGCCCGTCACATTGTTGCTGGTTGTCGATGAAGCAAACAATCCAGCCGGACTTTTACACATTCACGATGTTCTGCGAGCTGGAATTTTATAATCTGGACCCTATTGTGCAATACCCAGCAAACTGGGTGGTGAAACGAATTTGGGAAAAAACCACAAAACTTCAATGAATGACAGCCATTCGCTGGTCTTGCCCTGGTGGCGCCGGTGGAGGCGTGGGTTCTATTATCGCCTTCTGGTATTGGTCCTTTGGGTTGCTGGAAGAATTTCTCTGGTTCATGGCCGAAAAATTGGCAGAGTCCTGGCTAAAACCGGAGCTCGGATAAGGCCTGAAGACAGTCAACGAGCGTTGTCCAATTTGGCCCTGGCGTTTCCTGAGGTCGACAGTTCCCGACAGATGGAATTGTTCCAACGCTCAATCCAGATGCTGGGGGATAACTTTCATGACACCCTGGCAACACCTGCTTTGCTAAAACAGCCTGGGTTTGTGGTAGAAGAACAGGGTGAAAATGCCCTGGTTCTGAAGTTGAAAGAATTGACCCAATCGGGCCAGGGCGTTTTTATTCTCACTGGGCATATTGGTTGCTGGGAATTGCTGGGTGGATGGATGGCTGGACAGGTCAAGCATGGAGGCCTGGGCCAATTGGCTGCCATTACCGGAAGCATTCATAATGGTCCGGTTGATAGGCTTGTGCAACAACGGCGCCAGGATCTGGGTCTAAAAGCTTTACCCCGCCGCGGTGGATTGGGCCCGTTGCTAAAGCATTTGCAAAATGGTGGAATCGTAGCTGTTTTGTTAGATCAAAACACCCGGGTTGACAACCTGCCCGTACCCTTTTTTGGGCACGATGCGCCCACACCCGTTGGATTCGCCAAAATGGCTTTGCGTTATGGAATTCCTGTCTTGCCGGTGGCAATCAACCGACGAGCAGAGCCCAATAACGGGCACAAGGTAATTATGGGCCAGGAATGGGTGCCTGAAGCTTCCAATGAAAACAATGCTTTGCAGTTGAAAAATTTTCTGGTGAAATGTAATCAAAGTTTGGAATATTTAATAAAACGGAACCCAGCGGAATGGGTATGGTTTCATGAACGCTGGTCCAAAAGAACCAAAGAGTCGGCTCAACGTTGATTTCTTTTAAACCATCAGAGGGAAAATGAAAAAGATCTATCCTATTAATGACTCTCCCAAATATAGACTCAGGTATTTCCTGGTGGTCTTAATGCTGGCTTTTGTATTGGCGGCCTGTGGCGATGAATCAGCCAGCGACCCTGGTACAATAGTCGATACCAAAGCGGAAAAAGAGAAGATGCACGACCAGCCTATTCAGCAGTTCTTCGATTATCAATTGGTTGAAACTGCAGGCGGGGTTCGCAAATGGATTATGGACAGCGAACTGATGAACAAATACAGCGGGCAAAGGGATGCCGAACTGGTAACTTTAAAAATCGATTTTTATCAGGATGGTTCTCATTTTTCAACTCTCACTGCCGACAGTGGGTTGGTCAATATTCAAACAAAGGACATTTTTACCTGGGGGAATGTTGTGGTTATTAATGATGACGGCCGCAAACTGGAAACTGAAGAACTCTATTTCGACAATGAAAAACAAATTATTCACAACGATGTTTTTGATCGTTTTTCCCGGGAATTTGATGTTGTTGAAGGAATTGGGTTGGAGGCAACCCCGGATCTGCAGTACATTGAGATAAAGCAAAGAGTTCAGGCCAATGTTCTGGATACCGAAGAAGGCGGACCCAATTGAGCGAGACCCGTGGCGAGAATCAATCCGAGGCCAAACCGAATCCTCAGGCCGATAGTCAAAACCAACATATCCTTAGAGCCGAAGGCTTGCGAAAAGTTTATCGTGGCCGTGCTGTTGTCGACGAGGTGTCCATAAAGTTATGCCAAGGCGAAGTGGTGGGACTCCTGGGTCCCAATGGTGCCGGAAAAACCACCAGTTTCTATATGATTGTGGGATTTATTTCCCCAGATCAGGGCCAGGTCTTTCTTGACGAAAAAAACATCAGCAAATTGCCCATGTACAAAAGGGCCCGATTGGGTATAGGCTATCTTCCACAGGAAAGTAGCATCTTTCGTCAGATGACTGTGGAAAACAACATTATGGCCATCCTGCAAAGTGTTAAAATGAAACGCCATGAGCGTAACGAGCGCCGGGACGAATTGTTGGAATTGATGGGCGTGACCCATATCCGGAAAAGTTACGGCTATCAGCTTTCGGGTGGGGAACGGCGTCGAGTGGAAATTGCCAGGGCTTTGGTGACCCGTCCCAGTTTTATTTTGCTGGATGAACCATTCGCTGGTATCGATCCCATTGCCGTGGCGGATTTGCAATCTGTGGTCAGTCCGTTGAAAAATCAGGGTATCGGTATTTTGATTACGGACCATAATGTTCGGGAAACTTTATCCATCACCGACCGGGCGTACATTTTGTTTGAAGGGAAAATCGAACTGGCTGGAAGTGCCGAAGAAATTGTGTCTTCAGACAAGGCCCGTGCTATTTACCTGGGCGAATCGTTCCGTTTGTAGTTTATTGTTATTAAAGTGTTGGGAAGGATCCCAGCCTGCTTAATAAAGTTTGAAAGGAAACCGCGTGGCCAAAATAGGTCTTTTTCAGGGGTTGAAACAAACCCAGAACATTGTCATGACTCAGCGCCTGCAACAGGCCCTGAAGTTGTTGCAGGTGCCCACTCTGGAATTAGAACAAATTCTTCGCAAGGAATTGGTGGAAAATCCACTCCTGGAAGAAATCGACTATGACGATGAAACAGAAGATGCGACCGAGCTGGACAGAGAAGTGGCCAGTGCCGATGAATCAGAACGGGAAAAAGATCCCGAACCCCAGAATGAAGACCGAGATTGGGGAGACAGTTTTGATGACGGTTTTCGTGGAATCACCAACGAACGCGGATACGATGAAGAAGATGAAATGGAGCGCCCGCAGAAATATATTCCCAGTGGTCAGGAAGATTTGACTGAACAACTGCACTTATCCATGCCCGAAGGTTTGAAGCGGGACATTGGGGAATACATTATTGGCTGCCTTGGGGAAGATGGAATGCTTTCCTGTGGGCTTGAAGAAGTCGCTGCTTTTTTTGAAGTGTCTGAAGACGATGCCGAAGAAGTCCTGAAAATAATTCAGAGTTTTGATCCTCCAGGTGTGGGGGCCAGAGATATTCCTGAATGCCTTTTGCTGCAATTGGAAGCGAACGAGTTGGGCGAATCTGACGAAGCTCATATTGTGAAACACCATTTTGAAGCTCTCAAAAACCGAAAATTTGCTGACATTGCCCGTGAAATGAAAATTACTCCGAAACAGGTTCAGGAAATTGCCAAAAGCATTGGTGAGCTTGATCCTCGTCCTGGTTTGAGCATGGGCGGAGATGGAGCCAGAGCCATCACTCCGGATTTGGAAGTCGTAAAGGTCGATGAAGAGAGCGACGTATACACTGTTCATCTGAACGATACAAATTTGCCCCGATTGCGTGTGAGCAAGGCTTATGAAGGGGCGACCAAGACCAATGAAAACGATGTTAAATTCATTAACGAAAAAAAGAGCCATGCCGAGTGGGTCATCAAGACCATTGAACAACGCCGCCGAACCATGATAAAAGTCATGGAGGCTATTGTTGCTGAACAGCATGAATTTTTTGAAAAAGGCTCCATCGCCCTTCGACCTCTTACCTTACAACAGGTGGCCACCACCATTGGTATGCACGAAAGTACTGTCTCTCGTGTGACCAGGCAAAAGTATGTACAAACCCCGCGGGGCGTGTTTTCACTGAAATTTTTCTTCAGTGCCGGTCTCGACAGTTCTGGCTCAGAGGGTGAAATCAGTGCCAAAGCGGTCAAAGTGATGATCCAGGATATTGTTTCCAATGAAAATCCAAGCAAACCTTTAAGCGACAAAAAAATTGTCGATATGCTGCAAGAGAAAAATCTGAAGATTGCCAGAAGAACCGTAGCCAAGTATCGTGAACAAATGGGCATTCTGAGTGCGCGAATGCGTAAGCAGTTTTAAAGCCCTGATTGGCCAGTAACCAGAACGAAAGCGGAGGTCTCCATGCAAAAGGAAATCATCACTCGTCACTTTAATCTCGGTGAAGAACAAGAAGCCATGGTGGATGAAGCTCTGGACAAATTGGAAAAATTCAGCCCTCGACCTGTTCAAGCGGTCAAATTGACCATCAACCACGAGGCCGGTATTTTTACCGCTGATGGTGTTTTCCATCTGAAAAATAACGATTTTCGCGCTACTGGTGAAGGCCGCGAACCTGAAATCAGTGTTGTGGAATTTACTGAAAGTATTCGCAAGCAGCTGGCCAAATTCAAAGGCAAAATCAGTGGCAAACAAAAAGGTGGAGATGGTGGCCTGGGTAAAGCCATGCTTGACGGCGAGGCCTTTCTTGCTGATGAAGAAGGCCCGGAAGGCTTTGTCTTGCGGGACATGGATGTTGAAGATGCAAAAGAATCTTTCGCTACCACTGATCAGCCCTTTTTTGTTTTCCGAAATATTGAAACCAGCCGTGTGGGTGTAATTTACCGTCGTGACAATGGTGAAATGGCTCACATGGAAAGCAGCAACGACTGACTTTGGAGTTGTCATGACTGAAATTACGGTCAAAGCTCTTTTTGATTCGTTGGAGGAAGCGTTGGGTCTTGCCTTCCTCGATGAATGCCCTGAAAAACCCGCTGTCATTCATGCCCGGGACGTGCATCGCCCGGGCATGGCATTAATGGGGTTTGCTGAAAACTTCCAGGCCGACCGTATTCAGGTCTTTGGTGAGTCAGAAAATTCATTTTTGGCCACTTTAGGTAGTGGAGAACAGGTTCAGGCTGTCAGCAGAGTTGTTTCCCTGAATCCCCCTGTCATTTTTATTGCCCGAAACAAGGGACTTCCCAAGAATGTTCGCCAGCTGTTGAAGGCCAAAAACATTCCAGTGATTAATTCCCTTCTTCCAGCTGTAGAGTTACTTTCAGGTTTGAACCATCATCTTGAAATTGCTTTCCAACCTGCCACTGAATGTCACGGAACATTGGTGGATGTTTATGGTGTTGGTTTGTTGTTTACAGGCCGCAGTGGAATTGGAAAATCGGAATGCTCTCTGGATCTTATTGAAAGGGGCCATAGACTGGTTGCTGACGATATGGTCGAGATCACTCGCACCACAGACGACATGCTCATGGGCCGTTATAACGAACTTCTCAGACACCATCTTGAAATCAGAGGCGTGGGGCCCATTGACGTGCAGGCGGTATTTGGCATCAGGGCCATACGAATGCAGAAAAGAATTGAAGTGGAGGTGGAACTGGAGGAGTGGGATGAATCAAAAGATTACGACCGAGTGGGTATGGATACCAATTATAAGGATATCCTGGGAGTAAAAATTCCCCATATTATTGTTCCCCTTTTTCCCGGTAAAAACATCACTGTAATTGCCGAAACCATCGCTTTAAATTTCATGTTGAAAATCTATGGTTATGATGCAGCTGAGGTCTTAAATGACCGCATTGTGGCCACCATGAAAAACAGCAATCGCTTGCGCAATTATTTGCAGCAGGATCCGGAGTAAAATGAAATCCATGATTACTACCACCCGGGCTTTGGTCATTACTCACGGTCAGATTGGTTTTGAATTGAAAAATGTCGTGGAAATGATTCTCGGTCCAACACCGGATCTGATGGCCATGACCAACTCCGGTAAATCATCTCCTGATATTACAAAAGAGATTCAACAATGGTTGGACGAACCAGGGGACAAACCCCGCGACGATTCTCATGCTGGTTGCCAGTGCATTATCCTCATTGACGACTATGGCGGAAGTTGTGCAACCGCAGCACAAATCGCTGCCAGGGATAAATCTCGTGTGGCCATCATCAGTGGGGTAAATCTTGCAATGCTCTTGGGTTTGGTTACCTGGCGCGAGAATACGGATTTCGATGAACTTGTACGCAAGGTGATTCAAAAAGGCAGGGAAGCCATTAGTCATTTAGGAGCCCGCTGATGCCGTTGGTTCTGGCTCGAATTGACGACCGCCTGATTCATGGGCAGGTGACGGTAGGCTGGGCCACTCATTTGAAACCACACCGAATATTGCTGGCCAATAACGAAATTGCTGCCGATGCCTGGCAAAGCCAGGTTTATGCCAGCAGTGTTTCTCCTGAAGTTCAGGTTTCCATCCTTTCAATGGCCGAAGCGACATCATTTTTGAACACACCGGAAGCCCAGGCTGAAAAAATTCTGTTATTGACCGGTTCCCCTGCAGAAATGGCTGGTTTGGCCAACCAGGGGGCACCTTTGGAAGTAGTCAATGTTGGGGGACTTCATTTTGGACCTGGGAAAAAGGAGATGCACCCTTTTGTTTATCTTGGCCAACAGGATTTCCGTCCCCTGCGGCAAATTCTAAATAAAGGAATTCGTCTTTCCGCTCAACAGGTGCCTGGTGGTTTGGAGCACAACATTGCGGAGACAGACCTTGAAAAAATGGAGGCAAAATTCTGATGCCTTTGTTGGCTGTAACTCTTGTTCCCGATGCTTCCCTTTCTTCACTGGCTCTGCTGGCCATGCTGGCGGGTTTTTTAGCGTTGGACGATGTTGCCTTGGGGCAAACCTGGTTCAGCCAACCTTTGCCTGCTGCCCTTCTCTGTGGTTTTTTCTGCGGGGACCCTTTAACCGGATTAGCCATTGGAGTGCCTTTACAGTTAATCCTGGTTGTGAATTTGCCCATTGGGCAAAGTTTCACCGGCGATCCTGCACCTGCCGTGGTTGCAGCTGTGGGGGCCACTGTTATTTCAGGTCAAAGCCTGACCCGTGCTTTAACTCAGGCGGCCCCTGCTGAATTTGGGTTTACCGGCTGGATGATTCTGGCTGCAGGGCTTCTTAGCGCAGCCGGGCATTTTTTAATACAGGCTGAGCGTAGGGCTCATGTGTTGTGGATGCTTGAAGGGCATAAAACCCTGCGCGATGGAAATCTGGGGCGAATGGTTCGGCTTCAGGCTCGATGTCTCACAGGCACTTTTTTCCGAGGTGGTATTTTTGCGATCCTTTTTTTGTTATTGTTGCTGAAAATTTGGATTCCTCTTTATGACCTGCTCCCGGCTCGTTTGCATCATACTCTGGCCATCCTTCCCTGGTTGCTGCCTGGTTTGGGCTTAGGAACCTTGATTGACCGATATGGTACCGGAAAGGCCTGGGTCTGGGTTCTTGCTGGTTTCATTCTTGCCCTTGGAGTTTCAAAACTGGGGATGGGCTCATGATATCCAATGAATGTGGAAACGATCCTCGAAAAAAACTCTCATTGAGTCTGCGATGGCGAATATTTTTTCGAACTTTGGCTTTGCAGGCAAGCTGGAACAGCCAACGAATGCAAAATCTGGGTTTGCTCAGTGCTATGCTTCCTTTTCGGCGAACCCAGGAGCGAGATATTACAGAAGACAGGCTCTTCTGTCGTCGGTACTACGGTTTTTTTAATACTAATCCCTATTTGGCGAATTATGTGATCGGTGGCCTTTTGCGTCTGGAGAACGAAAAAGCGCTGGGAAGCGAGCTGCCACCGGGTATTTTTCCCACTTTCCGGGATTCCATCGGTCGTACGTTTGCTTCACTGGGCGATCAACTTTTCTGGCTGGGCCTGCGCCCAGCTTTAATAATGGCCTTATGTCTGATGGGGTTGCATGGCTGGCAAGAGGGCATCCTGGCTACGGTCCTTTTCTTTACTCTGAGTCAA
>JAAEOA010000173.1 GCA_024223715.1 bacterium
AACGGTGAAAAAGCGGAGCATACACGTAGTATGTGAGCATTTTGAACCGTTTCGCAACACCGCCATGGGCACTTAGATTGTTTTTGAGATAGGTTCTACTAAACAGGGGTCAAATATGTCTATTGAATCAACCGTTGTAGGAATGGCAAAAGCAGCCCGGGCTGCTTCACTGGAGATTGCCAAATGTCCTTCAGACAAAAAAAATGAGGTTCTGATTGCCATTGCCGACAATATTGAAAAGCTGGCATCCCATATTCAGGAAGAAAACCGGAAAGATCTGGCGCGTGCAAAAAATACGGGGCTTGCCGATGCCATGATCGATCGGCTCACCGTAACGGACACTACCATTAAATCCATGTCCCAGGGATTAAGAGAGGTTGCCCAGCTTAATGATCCTGTCGGTTCAACAAGCAAGGCCTGGCTGAGACCCAACGGTCTTAAAGTGTCACGGATGCGCATACCCCTCGGGGTAATCGGCATTATTTACGAATCACGACCGAATGTCACCATAGATGCCGCCGGCCTTTGTCTGAAAGCCGGGAATGCTGTGATACTTCGCGGCGGATCAGAAGCACTCAACTCGAATCAGGCGCTTGCCGGTATTGTCGGTCATGTACTTGGTGAAACCGGTCTCCCTCAGGAAACAGTCCAGGTTGTACCCGTCAGAGACAGGAAAGCTGTCAACGTCCTTTTGAATCAGGAGGAATTTATCGATCTCATTATTCCGCGCGGCGGAGAAGGGTTGATCCGTTTTGTGGTTGAGCATTCGACAATACCTGTTTTGAAGCACTATAAAGGTGTATGCCATGTCTATGTGGATGAAGGGGCAGATATTGAAATGGCTCAAGAGATCTGTTACAATTCCAAGGTGCAGCGCCCGGGCGTGTGCAACGCCATGGAAACAATGCTTGTCCATCAGTCAATGGCGCAGGAATTTCTGCCGAAAATGGCAGAGCTCTTTGTAAAGGCCGGTGTTGAAATAAGAGGCTGTCCTGAAACCTGCCGTATTTTGCCGGGAGCACATAAGGCCGGTGAATCGGACTGGCCGGAAGAATATCTCGACCTTATTCTGTCTGTCAGGGTGGTGGAAGATATGGAGCAGGCCATCTCCCATATTGCAGAGTACGGTTCCAGCCATACTGAAGCCATCGTGACACGCGATTTTAATAGGGGCAACCGTTTTGTGCGTGAAGTCGATTCTTCAGTTGTGCTGGTAAATGCTTCCACCCGCTTTAACGACGGTGGTGAGCTGGGCCTGGGAGCTGAGATCGGCATCAGCACTTCAAAGTTGCATGCCTTTGGCCCCATGGGTGTGGAGGAGCTTACCACCACCAAGTTTTTGGTGTTTGGGGATGGACAGGTTAGAAGTTAGAACATCAAATAACCAGGTTATTTGCAATGCGTATAGGGCTTTTTGGCGGTACTTTTAATCCGATTCACTTAGGGCATATTCAGGTTGTTCATGAAGTCCAGGAAGGGTTTGCCCTGGAAAGTATCATTCTTATTCCATCAGCCCTGCCACCTCACAAAGAGCCGGGCGGTGTGGCGGATGCCAGAGACCGCATGGAGATGATCCGCCTTGCAATTGCAGACTATCCGAATTTTACGGTTTCCGA
>JAAEOA010000174.1 GCA_024223715.1 bacterium
CTTCCTTGAAGGGGAAGCCCTCGGGTAATTGGTTATGAAATTGACAGTTAGGATTTGGGCAGTGTGGTGGTTGCCAGCCTTTGGGTATTTTTTGTAGGTATTGCATACACGGGCAATTGCAATGCCGAGGCCAGCGACAATCATATGGGCACAACCCTCCAGTTGAGATCCTGGTTGTAGATCATCAAGCTAGGTTCAACATTTTCCCTTCATTTTTACCCAAAAATATGGTATAATTGATTCAAAATAAGCATTAAAAGCTATAAAGCAACGCTTTTGTGATAATTTTGTGATACAAAATTGTTGTTATGTGCTGTCTGTGCTGGTTCAACAACCAAAATTTGAAGAATAGGGGTCTCGTCCATGAAAATGTTAAAATTCATCACGCTCAGCCTTTTAGTGATGCTGACAGCTGGAATTGCCCAGGCTGGTTTCGTCACACCGGGCCTGGAACGTCAAATGAGCACCATGCAGAACGACGAAATTGTCAAAGTTCTGGTGGTAATGAGCGATCAGGCCGACATTCGCGCTCTTAACTGGGAACTGCACGATAGCAAAGCCAGCATGGAATTGCGTCACCATACAGTAATGGAGACCCTTCGCAACCAGGCCAAAAGAAGCCAAGGTGAACTTCTGGATTCTCTTGAGGCCAACAAAGCCGCTGGCGGCATTTTGGGTTACACCTCTCACTGGATTGTCAACGCAGTAGTAGTTGCTGGTACTGTCGATGCCATTCGCGAACTGGCCGCCCGCCCCGATGTGGAACGCGTGGAAGCCGACCTCGTGGTTGAGCTTATTGAACCAGTGGAAAGCAATAAAGTTGTCGACAATTCCAAAGATACAGCCGGCATTGGCATCACTCCCGGTGTAGTGGCTGTGGGCGCTCGTCGTGTTTGGAACGAATTGGGCATCGATGGAACCGGCGTTGTTGTTGGTGAACTCGATACTGGTGTTGACGGCACTCACCCATCATTGCAAGCCAACTGGCGTGGTAATTTCGCTCCTATTGAAGAATGCTGGCTGGATGCTGCCAATTTGAACCATTCCACTCCTCAGGATTCTCACGGTCATGGAACTCACACAATGGGAACGGTCTCCGGTATTGCTGCCGATGATACCATTGGTGTTGCCCCGGGTGCCGTTTGGATTGCTTCAAATATCATTAATGGCGGATCCGGTTCCGCATTTGACAACGGTGTCATTGCTTCATTCGAGTGGCTGGCCGATCCTGACGGTGACCCTTTGACCACTGAAGACGTGCCTGCAGTCGTGCAGAACTCCTGGGGTGTTAACGAAAACTTCACTGGTTATTACGATTGTGACAGCCGCTGGTGGGATGCCATCGATAACTGTGAAGCCGCTGGCGTTGTAGTGACCTGGTCTGCCGGTAACGAAGGTCCTGGATCGGAAAGTCTGCGCTCACCCGCCGACCGCGCCACCAGCCCCGGCAACTGTTTCAGTGTTGGTTCCACCGAACACACCGCTCCTTATAACATCAGTAGCTTCTCCAGCCGCGGCCCCAGTGGTTGTGGTGGCGAATTTGCAATGAAACCCGAAATCAGTGCTCCGGGCAGCGACATTTACAGTGCCCAGGCAGGCGGCGGATACACCTACAAGAGTGGTACTTCCATGGCCGGCCCTCACATCGCTGGTGTGGTTGCTCTCATGCGCGCCTCGAACCCCAATGTCGATGTTATTACCATCAAACAGGTCCTCATGGACACCGCTGTTGATTTGGGTACCGCAGGCGAAGACAATACATACGGACACGGTTTTGTCGACGCTTATGCAGCTGTACTGGCTGTTATGGGTGGCGTGGGTACTGTTGAAGGTTATATCACCGACAGCTCAACCGGCCTGCCTATTGAAGGCGCCCTTGTTAAAAAAGTAGGCGCTTCCAACCAGGCTCTCACCGACGCTACCGGTTTTTATTCCATGACCATGCCCATTGGCGACTTCGATTTCGAAGTCAGCTTCTTTGGTTACAACCAAGGCGCCTTCAGCGTGACTATTCCTGAAGACGCTGCTGTAAACGGCGACTTCGCTCTGGTTCAACTGCCCACCTCCGTGGTGAGCGGATTTGTTTATGGCCCCGACAATAATATCGTACCTGGTGCAATTGTTAAAGCGATGGACACCCCCGTGGCTGAAGCCATTGCCGATGCATCTGGTTTCTATAGCCTGGAACTGCCTTCCGGTTCCGGAAGTAATTATACCCTTCGCGCTCGTTTCAACGGTCTTGGACGTCAAACTCACAACATTGAGCTTCTGGCCGATATGACTCTTGATTTTTACCTGCCCGAATTGACCGCCGAAGACTTTGAGTCGGGCGATTTCACCAGCTATGACTGGGATCAGGACAGTACTCCCTGGACGGTAACTTCTGCAGCTCCATACGAAGGAACTTACAGTGCCAAGAGTGGAGGCATCTCTCATAGTGACGCTTCTGATTTGTCCATAACCATGGAAGTTTCCAATACCGATGAGTTGTCCTTCTGGTACAAAGTGAGCAGTGAACCTACTTACGATTTCCTGCGTTTCTTCATCGACGGCTCCGAAGTTCAGTCCTGGTCCGGCGAAGTTTCCTGGACTCAGTTCTCCACAACGGTTGACCCCGGTGAACACACTTTCACCTGGTCCTACACCAAAGACAGCTCCGTCAGTGACGGTGACGATGCAGGTTATATTGACTTTGTTGAATTTCCTGAGCATCAGGAACCAGGTGTTCCGGGCATGGCCCTCAGTGCTGGTTCTTTCGAAGCTATCGTGGAAATTGATGGTTCCGACGAACAGTCTTTGACCATCAACAACGTAGGTACGGCTCCTTTGAGCTATGCCATCGCTTTGACTGAGAATGGTGTAGCTGAAAAAACCACCAGTCCTGTTCCTTTCAAGGAATTGCAAAAAGGTGAAGAAGACGACCGAGTAGCTATTGACCCGTTGACCGGATCCGGTGGACCTGATGGTTATGGTTACGGCTGGACTGACAGTGATGAAGGCGGAGTTGTTTACAACTGGATCGATATTTCCAGTTCCGGAAACCCCGGCCCTTCAGGTGATGACCAAAGCACAGGTCCTCACAATCTGGGCTTCGATTTCAGCTACTATGGAAATACCTTTGACAGTGTTAACATTTGTTCCAATGGTTTTGCCAGCTTCAGTTCTTCGTCCACATCTTATTCCCATCAGGGGATTCCCTCGTCATCAGACCCGAACAATCTTTTGGCTGCTTTCTGGGACGATTTGAATCCCAGTGCCAGTGGATCGATTTATTACTTAGCTTTGCCTGACCAGTTCGTGATCCAGTACCAGGATGTTGTTCACTACAACTCTAACACTCCTGAAACTTTCCAGATCATTCTGAACGCCGACGGCAGCATTATCTACAACTATGAAACCGTAACCGACGGATACGGTTGCAGTGTAGGTATTGAAAACGGTGCTGGCGACGATGGCCTGCAGGTTGCTTTCAACAGCTCTTACCTGCACAGTGGTCTGGCCATTCGTTTCACTGAAGCAGATCCTCTGACCTGGGTCATAGCTGATCCACTCAGTGGAAACATTGGCGTAAGTGGTGAGCAAATGATTGCTGTTAACTTCGACGCCGCTGGCCTTGCTGCCGGTACTTACGAAGCGGTCATGACCGTAACTTCGAACGATCCGGCCAATAGCTCGGTTCAACTGCCCATTACCATGGAAGTAACTGACGGTCTCAGTGCCGCCGGTGACGCCCTGCCCAATGTGGTTCGTTTGAATGGCGCTGTGCCCAACCCGTTCAACCCCATGACGGAAATCAAATTCAGTCTGCCCCATGCTTCTCATGTGGAACTGAAAGTGTATGACGTATCGGGTCGTTTGATCAGCAACCTGCTGAGCGAAAACATGGACGCCGGAGCTCACTCGATTACCTGGATGGGCCGTGACAATGCTGGTAAATCTGTAGCCTCGGGCACGTACTTCATGCGCCTGAATGCCGACGGAGAAACCAACGTTAAGAGCATGGTTCTGGTTCGGTAATTTGAGTTGAAAATTCACCCGTGGGGTGGTTTCGTCCGCCACCTCTCGGGTTGCCTTCAAACCCTCAGTGATTTAGTTCGCTGAGGGTTTTTTTGTACGCCCGGCCGGGGCGGAACCGGGCAAGCGCGGGGTCGGTTGAATTCGACAGTTTTTAATGGCTGATAAAACCGCAGAAATATGGTATTTTTTCTATCTCAATAAATCCTTTGAGCAAAATAAGTGTTCTGAATAACGGTGCTTTTCCACTCTGTTATTGAAACGTGCACCACCACTTTAATGTACCTCCAGAAAGGCCATTTCATGGCAATCGAACAGCTCAGCGAAGAACAGGTTCGTCAATGGTCGGCCCAGAAAAAAGATAAATGGTGGTTGGAGAATATTTTCCGCGGCGATATGCCGCAATTGACAGTCCGCTCTGCCTTGACGGGCATGCTGCTTGGCAGTGTGCTCAGCTTGACCAACCTGTACATCGGTATTCAGACGGGGTGGACTCTGGGTGTCGGCATCACCTCGGTGATCCTGTCCTTTGCCGCCTTCAAAACCATGGCCCGTGTGGGGCTGGGCAGCGAAATGAGTATCCTGGAAAACAACGCCATGCAGAGTATCGCCACTGCTGCGGGTTATATGACCGCACCGTTGGTGACCAGTCTTTCAGCCTATATGATTATCACCGGTAAGCTTATTCCCATGGGTGTGTGCTTTGCCTGGATGGTCACTTTGAGTCTGTTGGGTGTGCTCTTTGCGTTCCCTTTGAAGCGTAGGTTTATCAATGAGGAACAGTATCCGTTCCCCGAGGGTCGAGCGTGCGGTGTCGTACTGGACGCTTTGCACTCAGAAACCGGGGCCCAGGGGTTGTACAAAGCCCGATTGTTGGGTATTGCGGCGGGCTTGAGTGCCTTAATCGAGATGCTGCGCAGCGAACGCGTAGTGGAGATGATTCGGCTTCCGTTCCTGCATTTACCCGGTTATTGGGACGACCTTGTTTATCGGTTTTTTACTCCATCAATTGCCTCGATTCCTTTGCGCGACCTGACGGTGCGACTGGACTCTTCTATTGTGATGGTAGCTGCAGGTGGTTTGATGGGGATTCGCACGGGGATGTCTCTGCTGATCGGGGCTGTGTTGAACTATTGGGTTCTGGCGCCATGGGCCATGAACGCCGGGATAATTGAAGGTACTGGCTTTCGTTCCATTCTCATGTGGGGCATGTGGGGCGGTGTGGCCATGATGACCACCGGCTCACTGTTTAGCTTTTTCAGCAAACCCGGCCTGATCATGCAAGCCATTCGGGGGCTCACCAACCGTAGCGCCGGGGCTGGCAAGGACGACGTATTGCGTGACATCGAATTGCCGGGAAAAATATCTGCTTTTGGTATTCCTGTGTTGGGCGCAATCATCGTCTGGATGGCCTGGGAGTTCTTCGGTGTGGCACCCTGGTTGGGGGTTGTTGCCATCCCTCTGGTCTTTGTATTTGTGACCATCGGTGCCACCTCGGCCGGGCTGACTTCCATTACACCCACATCGGCCCTCGGCTACCTGACCCAAACCACGTTCAGTGTTCTTGCCCCGGGCCGGATCACAACCAATGTCATGACCGCCGCGATCACCGCCGAGGTGGCCAGCAATACCTCCAATTTGTTGATGGATATCAAACCAGGGTACATGCTGGGAGGTAAACCACGACATCAGGCCATGGGGCATGTGCTGGGAATCTTTGCCGGTGGTCTGGTGGCAATTCCGGTTTTCTACGCCTTGATCCAGTACGATGCCGCGAATTTGTTGAGTGACAAATTGCCCATGCCTGGTGCTGCTGCATGGCGGGCGGTGGCCGAGGTGCTGACCAAGGGACTCGGCTTTTTACACCCTTCAGCACAGGCGGCTGTTTTTATCGGGGGTGGACTGGGAATCATTTTCGAGTTGTTGAAAAAATGGACCAAGAACCGTTTCCCACTCTCTTCGGTGGGTATTGGTTTGGCCTTCGTGATCAGCTTTTCGACCTCTTTGTCGATGGCGCTGGGGGCCATCCTGTTTTGGGTCATGGGAAAAGTTTACCGCGCCAGAAAAGGCAGTTCGGGGTGGAAAATCTGGGTCGAGAACCAGGAAACACTTTGTGCCGGGGCCATTGCAGGTGGGGCCATTATTGGGATTGTGATCATTTTGATTGAGGCGGCTGCCTGAATCTGCCCGCAGGTACATATTGTGGTTGATTCAATTGGTCAATTCATGGCCCATGGGGTATTTTAAATAAAATCCCATTTGAAAGGATAGCTACGTGATGAAAAGCAGCCTTAAGGCAAAGTTATTAATTACATTTGCATTCGCCCTGGTAATGGTGTCTTCTGCCCAGGCCGTACAAATATCCGCTGGTTGGACCGAATCAGACCTGGGTCTGGAAAACCGGGGCAACGGTTTTTATGCTGGGGTTCAAAATTCGTGGCCCCTGGGTAATGACTTCGATTTTACGGCTGCCGGTGAATACCAAAACAAATCCGCCAGCCAGCTTCTGGACTACACAAATCCTGACGAAGGCCTTTTCAGCAGTGAAGGGGAAATAACTCTTCATTGTTTTCAGCCTGCCTTTTTCGTGGGCTATTCAATTCCCATGGACAGCTTTCGGCCCCGACTTTATGCCGGTGGTTCCATTCTTCTGAAACTTAATGAGAGTTGGAATGAACCTGAAGGATCTGATTCAGGATTGCGATTATATTACGACGATTTCGACATCCAACTTCATGCAGGATTTTCTTTGCAATACAACCGGTTCCTGCTGGATGCCCGGTACTCGGCCGGCCTTTTTGAAATGCTGTCGGTGGAAAGCAGCCAACTTGAGACTTCCGTCTCGGGTCCCCAGAAAGCCGAAATCCCGGAGCTACCCGAGGATGGAACTAAAATCAACAGCATTCAGGTAGGAATAGGGTACACTTTTTAGCCAAATTTATTTGGCATTTACCCTGTCTGACGCATTACAATAGTAGAGTTCTGCAAAAAAGGAACTCACAAATCCGGAGGCTCGTCACATGCCCAAGTCCAAGGCCACACCCAAATCCGAAGCCATGATTAAGCGCAATCTGATTGCCCAGTGGGCTTTCGATACCCGTACCATCCTCGGACGGTTCAAACTCTGGCTCGAAGACATCGAAGTGACTCGCCTGGACGACTGTAATGCGCCTGAATTTACCAACAATATCACTTTTGCCGGCGGAGCCATGGAGCGTGGGTTCATTATGACCGCCGCGGTCACGGCTCTGGGTACTCAGCTGTTTGGTCGACATGGCGAAGGGAAAGGCTTAGGAAAAGCAGAACTCAACGGTGTGAAAAAAGACGCCGATGCCATCAGTGCTTATATGATGAGCGAAGCTCTTTGGTTTTTGACCCGACAGTTGCCTGAAAACCACGCAGTCATGGTTTGCCTGGGTGAGGGACTTATGGCCAAGGGCGGTGAAACACCGGATATGGGCAGCAACCCTCTGCTGGGATTCGGGCGCATTTACGCTCGACCTGAAGTGGCTGTTTTCCTGGATCGTCAGGTGCAAAAACTTATCAACAATGCCGACTTCGGCTGGGAAGATTTTATCAAACGGGTGGATCAGGCTGGAGTGACCATCTGGGGCGCAGCCATCGATACTCTGGAAAATACTTCGCGCTTTGCCAAAGGATGCGAAACCGGTCCCATGACCGTGTTGCACCTGTTCGATCAACCCTTATCTGTGACCCGGCCTTACGAAGGTTACATGGGCAACCTGCTGCTCCCTCAGGAAGTGGTGGACGCGGCTGCCGGCGAGTCGCTGCTTGTGAATTTCCACACCCCGCGAACCCGGGTTATGGATGCCATTAAGATGACCTGGTCTGACATCAAACCGGAAAATGTTCATGTATGGACTTTATCTGGCGACAGCCGTGTTTCGCGCATTGGATCCTTATGGGATCAGTGGAATGAAGCGGGTGCTCATGTGGCGGAAGATGGCTGGATTCTGCCAACCACCGGCGTGCCAATTTTCACTGACTCGGGAACTTACGCCCCAACCTACAATGTGGGCAGCTGGCTCGACGATAACGGTGACCGCCATGTCTTTGTGGTCGATGGTTATGCCGCCAGTGCGGAGGCTATGCAGGCTGCCAGTCTGGCACCCATTCAGAAAATCGATGTTTCATTGTCTTTGTTCAGTTCCAAGTTCGATCTTTCCTGGGACAAGGAAAATAGCATTATGAACCTGGATGCTGAAACTGAGAATTTCTCCCAAAAATTGGCCGAAGTGGTGGGCAAAGAACTCACCACATCAGATGTTGACGAATATCGAGAGAGCATTCGTGAAGCCAGAGACGCTGGAATACCGGTGGACTGTTCCACACTTTCAGCGGAAGACTTCCTTCCCCGCAAAAAATGGGATGTCATGGCTCTGGCCGGCTTCATGATGGACGATCCTTATACGGGTGCTCCTGGCGTGGAAAAACTCAATGAGAATACTTATGCCGTAACCGTTCGCCTGAGCACTCCGCAGGGCACCAAACAAGTGCGCATCAGTTTGCGGTTCATGGAAGAAGAAAGTTTGCGGCCTCTGGTTTGCAATCCATTACTCATTCGATTCTTCCACGGAGAGAACCACCTCGAACGGGCAGTGAAAATTTCAGACTCAGGGCGTATTCGCAACGAGCTGATGACCCTGTGTTCTGAGGCGTTGGATCACTTCGATGATAACGGCATTCGTTTGCACTTCGAACGCATCAGTACCGATGTTATTTCCATTGAAGACCAGATCATTCTGCGCAATGTGCTGATCTGGTACAAGGATCATCATCCGTTGTGGTTCGATTGGTTGAAACTTGACTAGTTCACAGTAGCTGAACCAGTCCAAGCACCACCAGCAGGGCACTAACCAGGCGGCGGAACAGTGTTTCCGATATATCCAGGTGCATTCTATTACCCAGCCATGCTCCCAGCAAAACTGCGGGGATTACCGCTACCATGGAGGCCATCCGCTCACTGGTAATCAGACCGGTGACAGCGTAAGTGGGAAATCTCACAAAAGTCATCAAAAGGAAAATAGTCATCAAATTGCCCCGAAAAGCTGTTTTGTGAGGCGATGCGAGATGGTACCAAATGATCAGAGGTGGGCCGCCCGTTCCGAACAGCCCGGTCAACAGGCCGGAGAGAAGGCCGGTTGGTGGGGCCAGAAAGGCGGGTGGATTTTTGCCTCCCGAAGAAGGCAGGCGCAGAAAAACCAATCCAACAAAAATAAGGAATCCACCCAGCAGGGTGAGAATGAAATCGGGTTTTGTATCCCGCAGTATGATGGCACCCAAAGGAATGCCTGCCGCAATTCCCAAGCCCAGGGCCACAATGGGGCGCCATCGAATTTCTGCTCTGGCTTTCCAGGTAACCCACAATTCAGCAGGCAGGTTTACCAGCAGCAGCAGAACAACCACATCTCGAATATCGACAAAAATGACAGCCAGCATTCCTACCGCTATTAGGCCGGAACCAAAACCAAACAGGACATAAACCAGTTGAGCAATGAATAGAACACCACAGGTGAGCAGAAATTGAGTCAGGGATTCGAAAATCAGAATATCGGGCATGGTTCTGCTTTTTTTTTTGCGTGGTTGAATTTTTCCAAGAATACACTAAGGGTTCTTTGGGTAATACGGGAGAAATGCAAAAAGCAGCGAACTTTTTGTCTGGTCAACTCGTAACATGGCCGCACACAAAACCCAACTCATAGGAGATTTCTCATGATAACCAGGAAAATGGCCCCGCAGAGCCGCCTCATGGTTCTTGTTCTTATTTTGGCCCTGTTCGGATTCCAGACTCTTGTTCAGGCCGAGCCCACACGGGTGGAGAATTCATCAAAACCGGCTCAGGGCGTTCAAAAAGTGGTTTTGGAAGAACTTTGGCGGGTAGGCGGTGAAGATGACGAAGATAATATCTTCGGTATCGTTAACCGCGCTCTCGTGGATGACGAAAACAACATCTACTTGCTCGATGCCCAGTTGGCACAAATCAGTGTTTATTCACCTGATGGAGAATTGATCAAGACCCTTGGCCGGGAAGGCGATGGCCCTGGCGAGTTTCCCGGCCCC